>JAKDLH010000235.1 GCA_030452945.1 Microlunatus sp.
TCCGGCGAGAAGTTGCAGCCGGTCGTCTGTACTCGTTCGGTTTGGCGGCGTTGAGGTGCGTACCCGCCGTCGCCAAAGCCAGAAGACCAGCGACGACGGGCTACTCGGGGTTCAGAAGGCGAGGGCGTTCATCACCGCTGACACAACCGTCGGCACAACCCCGAGCAGCAGGAACGCGGGGATGAAGCAGAGCATCAACGGCAGCACACTGCGGACCCCGACCTGGCGCGCCGCGGACTCCACCAGCCCTCTGCGCTCCGCGCGGGCGAGCTCGGCGTGCGTCGACAGGCTCTCGACCAGCAGCGTTCCGCTGTCGACCGAGCGGGCCAGATCCGAGGCGGCGGCCCCGAGTTGCTCATGTCCGGCAAGGGTGCGCCAGGCCGACGCGTCGTCGTGCCCGAGTTCGGTCAGCCTGAGCACCTGTCGCAGGTCGTCCGACAGCGGCCCGTCGGTCGTCTCGACGATGGCGCGGAGAGCCGCACGGACCGGCAATCCGGCGTCGAGACATGAAGCCAGCAGGTCCAGTGCCTGCGGGGTGTCGGCGATTCGCCGCCGACGAGCAGACCGTACGCCGCCCGGCTCCAACCAGCCGAGGGCCACGGTGGCGCCAAGGGCGACCAGCAGACCCGCGGCGAGCCCGGCCGGCAGCCCGACCCGCAGCAGCAGGGCCGTGGCCGCGATTCCCGAGATCACCCCCCACAGCAGCCGCCGACTCCAGGGCACGGCGTCGCGCCGCCCGCGGATCAGCCTCGGGACATTGCGCGCGGCCGGTCGACCGATTCGGGACGAAGAAGTGGACGGGACGAAGGCGAGCGCGACCGCCACCGCGGCGAAGCAGGCGGCACCGATCACCCAGCCGGACAGCTCCGGCCAGACTCCGATCATCGACGTCTGCGGTATCCACCGAGCCGGCAGCCAGCGGTTCATCGATGACTCCCGACCTGCCGTGCCAACCAGTCGATCCACACCGCACCTGCGGCCGCCAACCCGACGCCCCCCACCAGGCAGGCCCACCCGATCGGGCGGTCGAGCAGGAAGCGCACCGGGTTCCCACCGAGGAGATAGCCCAACCCGACGCCGCACAGCGGCAAGACCGCCATCACCCGGCCGGTTGCTCTCGGTCCGGCCAGTTCGGCGGTGACGGTGCGCTCCACGGCCTGGTCGGCCCGCAAGGCCAGTGCGACTTGATCCAAAAGATCGGCCATCGGCGCTCCGGTGCGAACCCCGACCTGCCAGGCTCGAGCCAGATCCCTCAGACCCTGACAGCCCGGTTCGCGGGCTTGGCTCGTCAAGGTCGCGACGACGTCGCCGCCGTTGCGCTGGATCCGGGCCGCGATCTCCAGCACGGGTGCGTCGACAGCCGCCAGCGTGAGCGCCTCACTCGGGATCCGACCCACTCGGACCTGGTTCGCGATCACCGAGCAGCCGTTGGCGACTTCGGTTCTCCTGGCGTGCTCGCGGTGGGTGAGCTGAGCCTGCGCTATCAGGTGGATGACAGTCGCACCCGCGATGCTGACGGCCAGGCCCACGGCCGCCGCCTCCGGACCACCGAATACGGCCAGAGCGATCACCGCCGCCAGGGCGAGCGCGACGACCATCGCCCGCCTCACCCGTTGATGGGTCTGCTCCGACCGGCGTCGGCGACTCTCAACGAGCCGGCGCCGGACCGGGTCGGCCGGTTCGATCCATAACCATCCGGCCAGTCCGGCACACGCCAACGCGAGCGCCGTCATCGGTCCAGGATCCGCTCGAGGCGGGCCGCACCGGGACCGAGTCTGGTGCGGTGATCGCGGCAGTCGAGCGCCGGCACCGTGCGCACCCAGCCGGTCGCCGGATCGCGGGCCAGCACGTGCAGCTCGCTCACCCGCCGACGCCGGTCTCGACCACGCTCGATGTGCACGACGACATCCAGCGCCGAGGCGAGCTGGGCGTGCAGGGCCGGGCGGTCAAGTTGACCGAGCGCGCCCAGGGCCTCCAACCGAACCGGCACGTCCTCCGCCGAATTGGCGTGCACGGTTCCGCACCCACCCTCGTGGCCGGTGTTCATCGCCGCGAGCAGGTCGCAGATCTCCGCGCCTCGAACCTCGCCGACGACGAGCCGGTCCGGTCGCATCCGCAGCGACTGCCGAACCAGGTCGGTGAGCGTGATCGCGCCGCGACCCTCGGCGTTGGCCGGGCGACCCTCCAGGCTCACCACGTGCGGATGGTCCGGACGGAGTTCGCGAGAGTCCTCGACGATCACCAACCGGTCGCTCGGCGGCACCAGGGCGAGCAGCGCAGCCAACAGTGTGGTCTTGCCGGAGCCGGTACCGCCGGAGATCAAGAACGCCGCTCTGCTCTCCACGAGTCGGGCCAGGACTGAGGCCGTACTCGGGCTGACTGCTCCGGTATCCACACAATCCCGCAGGGAGAACGCACGGCGGGCCGGCACCCGGAAGGACAGGCAGGTGCCCGGCACCGCCTGGGTGGCCAGCGCCGCGTGCACGCGGGTGCCGTCCGCCAGCCGGGTGTCGGCGAAGGGAGCCGAGTCGTCCAGTCGACGGCCGGTGGCCGCGGCCAGCCGTTGGGCCAGCCGACGAACCTCACCGTCGTCGGCAAACCGGACGTCCGCGGGTTCCAGACCGCAGCCTCGATCCACCCAAACCTGACTGGACCCGTTGACCAGCACGTCGGTCACTCCGGGTTCACGCAACAACCGGCTCAGCGGCCCGGCCCCGACCATCTCCTGGCGGAGGGCTTCGACCACACCCACCAGGCTCTCGTCGGTCACCAGCCTGCCCTCAGCCCGCATCGCGTCGGCCACATCGGCCGGGGTGTGATGGCGCGGCAGGTCGGCCAGGCGTCGGCGGATGGGCTCCAGCTCAAGCTCGGCCGTCCTCATCCGACAGCCACCCGTCGGGGAAGCTGGTCGAGCGCCGCTCGTGCGGCCTTCGCGAGCGTGGACCGGGCCGATCGGATGGGGGGTTCTCCGCGTTCAGCGGCCAATCGCACGCCGGTCTCATCGCCGATCACCGCCAGCACCGGCAGACCCAGGCTCTCCTCCACCAGATCGGTGCTGATCGTCCCGGCCCGGCGGCCACGCAACAGCACCTGGCAGTCGGTCTCCGGCAGCCAACCAGCGAGCTCGCGGGCCGCCGCGAGTCCGCGAAGATCGGCCCGGACGATCACCAGCGTGAGATCGGCTTGGCGCAGCGTGGCCAAACCGTGCGGGGTGAGACCGCGCGGCAAATCGACGACCGTGAGGTCGTGGCTGCGCGTGGTCGAGCTCAGCACGGCTTTCATCTGCTCCGGACCGAGGTCGGTTGACCGGGGGCTCGACGGTTGCCGAGCAGCCGACAGCAGATCGACTTGGTCGACCTGGGGCAGCTGGCCGCCCAGATCACCCAGGTGGCCGCGGGCACCCGCCAGGCGCGGCCATCGCCAGCCGTCGACGTGCTCGGCTCCGAACAACAGGTCGATCCCGCCGCCGAGCGGATCGCCGTCGACCAGCACGGTCCGCAGACCTTGGGCCGCCGCCGCTGTGGCCACGGCGGCCGCGCAGGTCGACCCGCCGACCCCGCCTGAGGCCCCGAGCACCACCAGCAGCCGGCCATCGCCGGTCCGCAGCCCGGCGGCGTCGGCCAGGGCGGTGGACAGCCAGCCGTTCGCCGACGGCAACGGCACGACCGCAGCCCCCATCGGCACCGACCAGCGACACAGCTCGCTGCTGTGGTCTTCGCCGCCGACCAGGAAGACCTGTCCGCGGCTCGGCAGTCCGAGCGCGACCAGCTGCTCGGCGCGGTCGAGACCAACCGCCACCGCGGCGGCGTCGCGCCACAGTCCGCGCACGGCGCCGGCGTCGGCGACCACCCTCGGCTCGAGTCCGACCGCGGCCAAGGTCGCCAATAGCTGGTCCAGCAGTTCTTCGTCCGCGGTCAGCACCGCGGCGTACGCATCCACGTCCACGCCCTCACCATGGGCACGCCGACGAGATTCGTCCGGATGAGTTCGCGATCTGTGGATGACGCTGGCACCGCGTCGGACCTGTGGACAACCATCCCGCCGACCTGCGTCCTAGGGATCTTTTTATCCGGAGGGCTTCTCAAGTCGCGGAGTTCGCGGTAGAAAGAGATCACGAACCGGCCCTCGACACCGTTGAGTGCCAAACGAGTGGCAGTTGCCACTCGGGCAGTCGTCGATGTCCGAGCCACGGTTCCGCACGGCAACCGAGTACCCACGCGGCGACCACCCATCCTAACTGGGCAGTTGAGATCCAGGTTTGCCTGGGCCAACACAACACGCTGCACGCATGGTCGCTCCGGTTGATGTGTCCGACACGACGCCCGGACTCCGGGCGTCGTGTCACGTCCGGACTGGTGTCACGTGCGGGCCGGTAAATGTCATCTCGTTCCGACCCGCACGTCGGTCATTCAGCCGGACTTAGGCGCTCCTTTCCCACACCGACCGCCGCGCCGTCGACCGCGGCGGTCGCTACGTGCAGGATCCACTGCCGCACCCCGTCGATCGTGCCGCTCGCGTACGCCCGGAGCAGGCGCCGGTAGTCCTCAGCCCGGTGCTCATGACCGACCTCGGTCGCGATCACACCCGGCGGATCGAAACCCGATGAGATCAGCACCATCCGCTCGACGGCCCGGGCGACGAGGTCGTCCGCACTGCCGAACGGCACGGCGGTGGCGACTTCGGCGTGAGCCACCGCCGCCAACACCAGAGCAGGCGCCTCGGAGCGTCGAGTCAACAGGTCACTCAGTCCGGCCATCCGGCGGGCGATATCGGGCCCGGCTCGAAGCCGACCCAGCTCCTCGGTCGAGACCTGGTCGTACGCCGCGAGCGTGTGGGCCCGGGCCAGCGCCTGGCCGGGGGCGACCCTCAGCATGGCGGCCAGGCTCGGCAGCTCGGTCGACAGGCGCACCGCACCAGAGATCCAGCGATCGGGTTCGCTGGTCAGTCGCGCGCTGGCTCGGGCCCCGGTGAGCAGCGAGGCAGCCACCTGCTCAGGGCTGATCTTGCGAACCCCACGGTCTCGAAGCAGCAGGTCGACCGCGTCCCGGGCAGCGGCCAACGACGACGGCACGCCCTCCAGCCGCGCCAGATCGGTCAGGGGGTCGGGCGACATGGCACTAGAGTCTGCCCCATGAGTTCGGCTCGGAGAACCCTCTATCCGGCGGCTGCGCCCGCCTGGATGGTCGGCGGCCCGGGCCGGCGCATCCTGGACCTCGGGTCACGGACCGGTACGTTCGCCCAACTGCTGGCCGACGAGGGGCACGAGGTCTTCTGCATCGATCGTGACGTCGACGCCGTGGCCACGATCTCGCAGCGCCTGGGCACGAGACTGCACGTCGCCGGGCAAGTCGAGTCGCTGCCG
This sequence comes from Microlunatus sp., assembly GCA_030452945.1. Lineage (GTDB taxonomy): Bacteria > Actinomycetota > Actinomycetes > Propionibacteriales > Propionibacteriaceae > Microlunatus. Next base: position 5,363 of record JAKDLH010000235.1, read on the forward strand.
TACCTAGCGTGTCATTTCGACGTCGTCACCTCGTCGCAGAACCTGCACAAGTTCGCGCCCGGTCTGGCCCTGTCGGAGATTGCCCGGGTCCTCCGCCCCGGTGGGCACCTGGCCGTGGCCTTCAACACCCGGGATGACACCGTGCCGTGGGTCCGGCGGCTGACCGCCTTGGTCCAAGACGCCGACCCCGAGGCCATGCGGGGTGACTACGGCGTGGAGTCGCTGGCCGACGTCACCGACAGTCCCTACTTCGGCGACCTGGTCCGGCGGGACTTCCGCAACTGGGTGCCGATCACCCGGCC
>JAKDLH010000236.1 GCA_030452945.1 Microlunatus sp.
CACCTGGCTCTCGCTCGTACGGCCGGTGACGGGCCGGATCGGGATCACCACATTCGGAACCCAGGATGAGGTCTGGCAACGCGTCGACGCCCTGTTCCAGCCGCATCTGCCGTCCGAGCTGCTCGACGCCCGCACGGTCGGACGGAACGGTCCGTTCGAGACGACAGATGCGCTCACCGCACTGTTCGAGCGGTGCGGCGCGGAAGGCGTCGTCGCCATCGAGGAGCCCGTCGAGCTGCGGCTCACCGACGCCGCGGCGTGGAAGGCCTGGGGCATGAGTCTGGGGCAGCGAGCGATGTGGGCAGCGGTGCCCGAGGATCAGCGGGAAAGCCTTCTCACCGACGCCGCCACGATCCTGGAGGAGGCGCGACGCGCGGACGGGATGATCCATCTGGTCCAACAGGTCCGCTACACCACCGCACGGGTGCCCGCGTAGGTGGTGCCGCCCGACACATCCGTCGGCTCCGTCCGGCTGATCCTCTAGGCTGGCAGACTGTTCCCCGAACGACGGCCCGAGATCGAGATCCGCCGATGAACGATCCTGACCCGGTCGTGGACCACCTGGCCCACGTCGTGCCGTTGGTCGTGCCCGCCGAACCGCTCCCTCCGGTCGCCACGGTGGTCGTCGTCGGCGGCGGCATCATGGGTGTGAGCATCGCCTTCCACCTGGCCGAGGCCGGAGTCGCCGAGGTCCTCGTCCTGGAGCGGAACACGCTGGGCTCGGGATCCTCAGCCAAGCCGCTGGGCGGGGTTCGAGCCACGTTCTCCGACACCCGCAACATCGTGCTCGGCCAGCGCAGTCTGGTCGCCTTCGAGCAGTTCGAGCAGCGCTTCGGCACCGACATCGGGTTGCGTCAGGTCGGCTATCTGTTCTTGTGCCGCACCGGCGACCAGGTCGCCGCGGTCGAGCAAAGCGTCCGACAGCAGAACGACCTCGGCTGCCCCAGCCGGATGGTCGACCCAGCGGAAGCTCAGCGTCTCAACCCTTTCCTGGACCCCGGTTGCCTGCTGGCGGCTTCGTATTCCCCCCGCGACGGCTACGCCGAGCCGGCCCGGGTCGTCGCCGGCTACCGAGCAGCAGCCGAGCGGCTGGGTGCTCGATTCGCCGAACACACCGAGGTCGTCGAGGTCACCACCGGAGCCGACGGCCGACACCAGGTCACCACCCAGTGCGGGTCCGTCACCACCCCGACCGTGGTGATCGCAGCGGGGGCTTGGTCGACCCGCCTGGGTGCGATGCTGGGCGTTCACCTGCCGATCGAGGCGATCCGCCGCCAGATCGGGTTCACCCCACAGCAACACCACCCGTACCCGACGGTCCCGTTCACGTTGGACTTGTCGACCACGCTCTACTTCCACAACCATCGCCACGGCCTGCTGCTCGGCATCTCCAACACCGACGAGGAGCCCGGTTTGTGCCGAGAGTTCAGCTACGGCTGGACCCGCGCCTTCGACGCCGCCGCGGAGATCGTCGCCCCGTCACTGGCCCATCGACGGCTGGCCGGCGGCTGGGCCGGATTGTACGAGAACAGCCCCGATCACAACGCCATGATCGGCCGGGCGAGAAACGCGCCAGGTGTCCTCTACGCCACCGGGTTCTCCGGGCACGGCTTTCTCCAGGGACCAGCGGTGGGCGAGATCGTCCGCGACCTCTACCTGGGCCGCGAGCCCTTCCTGGACCCGGCGCCGATGAGCGCCGACCGGTTCACCGGTGACGGCAACCTGCTGCGGGAGGTGCACATCATCTGAGGCACCCCCACCTGCCCACCCGCGTTTTGCCGTCGCGAGACGATAGACCAAGACCCACGACCCAGACGAAGAGGCTCCACTCATGACCGACACCACCACCACGTTCCCCACGACCGCCGAGATCACGGCCGATGTGTTGCGTGCTCTCAAGGCGACCGGCGTCGACCCCGACGCCGTGGCCGGCGACACCGAGGTCCGGACCCCGATCACCGGCGACGTCATCTTCCGGGTGCGGACTTCCACCCGCGACGACATCGACACCGCCGTTGCCACCGCGGCCGAGGCGTTCACCACCTGGCGAGATATCCCCGCTCCGGTCCGCGGCCAGCTCGTCAAGCGCTGGGGTCAGCTGCTGACCGAGCACAAAGAGGACCTGGGCGCCCTGGTCACCGCCGAGGTGGGCAAGGTCACCTCCGAAGCGCTCGGTGAGGTGCAGGAGATGATCGACATCACCGACCTCGCGGTCGGCCAGTCGCGCCAGTTGTACGGCAAGACGATGCCCTCGGAGCGACCGGGTCACCGGCTGGCCGAGACCTGGCACCCGCTCGGCGTGGTCGGCGTCATCTCCGCGTTCAACTTCCCGGTCGCGGTCTACTCCTGGAACACGGCGTTGGCCTTGATCTGCGGCAACTCCGTGGTCTGGAAGCCGGCCGAGGCGACCCCACTCACCGCACTGGCCACGGACGCGCTGCTGGCCCGAGCCGCCGAGGACGTCGGCGCCCCGGCCGGTCTGCACCACGTGGTGATCAGTGACCGGACCGGCGGTGAGCAGTTGGTCAACGACACCCGCGTGGCCCTGGTCTCAGCCACCGGGTCGGTGCGGATGGGGCGGGAGATCGCGCCCCAGATTGCCGCCCGTTTCGGTCGCGCACTGCTCGAGCTGGGCGGCAACAACGGCGCCGTGGTCACGGCGAGCGCGGACCTGGATCTGGCGCTTCGCGGAATCGTGTTCTCCGCCGCCGGCACCGCCGGGCAGCGCTGCACTACCCTGCGTCGTCTCATCGTGCACGCCGATGTCGCGGACCATCTCGTGCCGCGGATCGTGGACGCGTACGGCACCCTCACCATCGGCGCGCCCACCAACGACGGGGTACTGGTCGGTCCGCTGATCGACCGACAGAGCTTCGAGAACCAGCAGGCCGCGCTCGCCCAGGCGCAGCAGGAGGGCGGTGAGGTGCTGTACGGCGGCGACCGAGTCCTGATCGATGACGCCCCCGACGCCTACTACGTCCAGCCCGCCGTGGTGCAGATGCCGGAGCAGAGCGATGTCGTGCAGGCAGAGACGTTTGCGCCCATCCTGTACGTGCTCACCTACCAGACCCTGGAAGAAGCCATCGCCCTGCACAACGCCGTGCCCCAAGGTCTGTCGTCGGCGATCTTCACCAACGACCAGGCCGAGGCCGAGACGTTTCTGTCAGCCGGCGGGTCCGATTGCGGGATCGTCAACGTCAACATCGGCACCTCTGGCGCGGAGATCGGCGGCGCGTTCGGTGGCGAGAAGGAGACCGGCGGCGGCCGGGAGTCGGGCTCGGACTCGTGGAAGACCTACATGCGCCAGGCCACCAACACGATCAACTTCTCCGGGGAACTGCCGCTCGCCCAGGGAGTGAAGTTTCTCTGAGTTGAGGTGAAACGCTTCAACTGACCTCGATTTCGGCGGTCGAACTTGGATGCGAAAGGCGTCCCTACCGCAATTGACGCATCCCGGCGTCGTAGTGTCGGTCTATGGCGCACAGCAGTCGAGCGCCGTCCTTGGGCGACGTACTCTCCTTTCGGCGACGCTCCCGCTTCGTCGGCCGGAAGGCGGAGATCGAGCTGGTCAAGGCCTGTCTGGACGCCGAGGTGTCGCCGTTCTCGGTGCTCTATCTGCACGGGCCGGGCGGGATCGGGAAGTCCAGCCTGCTCGACGCCTTGGCCGTCGAGGCGGTGAAGAGCGGAGTCCGGGTGGCCGCGATCGACGGCCGAGACATCCTGGTCACCCCGGATGCCGTGACCACCGCCATCCGGGAGGCACTGTCGGCCCCCGATGGATCACCCTCCGGAAGGCGCGCGAGCCCGACGAGCACCGGTCGAGCCATGTTGTTGGTCGACTCCTACGAGAGGCTCGTCTCGCTGGACGACTGGATTCGTCGCGAGCTGATCCCCGGCCTTCCCGCCGACACCTTGATCATCCTGGCCGGACGTGTCCCGCCCGGCACCGGGTGGCGCTCGGATCCGGCGTGGCAGGGCCTGCTCCGGGTGGTCGCCCTGCGGAACCTCCCCCGCGACGAGGCATTGGAGTTCCTCGGGCGCTGCGCGGTGCCTCCCATCCTGCACAGCCGGGTCCTCGCGCTCAGCCACGGCCATCCGCTGGGGCTGTCCCTGCTGGCCGACCTGGCCCTGCGGGTCGGAGATGTCGATGTCGGCAGCTCACCGGACCTGATCGCCGGCCTGCTGGAGCGGTTCTTGGACACCGTGCCAGAGCAGACTGAGCGGCAGGCGCTCCTCGCCTGTGCTCTGGCCCGAGTGACCACCGAGCCGCTGCTGCGAGCCGCGCTCGCTGTCGATGATGCCCGCGAGTGGTTCGATTGGCTGCGGGGACTGTCGTTCGTCGAGGCCGGTCCCGACGGGCTGCTTCCGCACGACCTGGCGCGCGACGTCATCGACCGCGACCTGCGCTGGCGGGATCCCGAAGGCTACCGGCTGGTCTTCCGACGCGTCCGGGCGCACATTCATGATCAAGTTGTCACGCTGCGCGGCGACGACCAGCTGCGCGGCATCTTCGAGGAGAAGTTCGTCTTCCGCAACCTGCCCAGCATCTTGTCGCCGGTCGACTGGTCCAGTTGGGGAAGCACCCTGCCGCGTCCCGCCAGCCGGACTGATCGCACGGCTGTCCTGGAGCTGATCGATCGGCACGAGGGAACGGGCTCCGCGGCGATCGCGGAGCGTTGGTTCGACCAGCAACCGGGTGCTTTCCTGGTGGTGCGCAAGGACTCGGCAGTCACCGGGGTGATCGGCCTGCTCGACCTCAGCGAAGCCAGCGAGGAGGACCGCGCTGCCGATCCTGGCGCTCAGGCAGCGTGGGAGCACGTACAAGCCGCGGCCGACATCCATCCCGGTCAGCGAGTCACCCAGACGCGGTTCATTGTCGACAGCGAGGTCTACCAGGCGCCGTCGGCCACGCTGAACGCGGTACCGATCGTCACCTTGCAGCGCTACCTGGCCATGCCCGAGCTCGCTTGGGACTTCCTCACCCTGCACGAGCCAGACCCGTGGGACGACTATTTCGCCCTGGCCGATCTGCCCCGAATAGAAGGGGCCGACTTTCAGGTCGGCAGACGGTCCTACGGGCTCTTCGGGCACGACTTTCGAGCTGTGCCGATCGGAGTCATGATGGAGCTGTGGACCGAGCGATCCCTCGCCGAGGATCCCACGGTGCCGCCGCCGACCACGGCAGGCCCATTGATGCTGTCTCAGTCCGACTTCGCTGATGCCGTTCGGCAGGGCCTTCGTGATCTTGACCGGCCCGACCTGTTGGCTCGCAATCCGCTGCAGCGCACCAGACTGGTCGCCGGAGCCGTCCCTGTCGATCAGCCGGATCCCGATCGGCTGGCGGATCTGCTTCGCGCCGCCATCACCGACCTGACCGCCGATCCGCGCAACGACAAGCGACATCGGGCGGTCGAGCTGACCTACCTGCGCGGCAGCCGGACGCAGGAAAGCCGCAGCGGCTCGCCTGAACATGCCGTTCAGCACCTATCGCCGGCACCTCACCCAAGGCGTCGGCCACGTCGTCTCCTGGTGCTGGAAACGGGAGATCTATGGCCCCGACGACCCGGGCCACCGACCGAATGAGCAGCACTGGACTTGAGAGCCAGCGGCAACCGACTTCTCTAGA
>JAKDLH010000237.1 GCA_030452945.1 Microlunatus sp.
CGCCCGACACCGAACTGTCCCCCGAAGCCCGGTGAAAGGAACTCTGCTCGATGCGACGCAGTGAGTCATGGGGATCGGCCGAAGAGCCGCTCAGGTTTACCTCAAGATCTTTGACCGGGGTCTCAGCGGACCTGGCCAACCCCTGCGGACGTTTCCGCGAAACGTACGCTCACGGCCCGGAAGTACCCTAAGCTCCGTGCGTGACCAACACCGGCCCGGCGTCCACCTCGCCGTCGCCTCCGTCCACGCGATCCCAGCGACTCGATCGCCTGCCGTTCACCCGGCAGCACCGACGGCTGCTGCTCGGCTCGGGCATCGGCTGGGCACTCGATGCGATGGACGTCGGGCTGGTGTCCTTCATCCTGGCGGCGCTGGCTGTCCAGTGGTCGCTGAGCCCCGGTCAGCTCTCGGCGATCGCATCCATCGGCTTCGTCGGGATGGCCGTGGGTGCCAGCCTCGGCGGGCTGCTGGCCGATCGGATCGGTCGTCGCCAGGTCTTCGCGCTCACCTTGCTGGTCTACGGGGTGGCCACCGGAGCCTCGGCCCTGGTCACCGGGGTCGGCCTACTGCTGGTGCTGCGTTTCCTGGTCGGTCTCGGTCTGGGAGCGGAACTCCCGGTGGCCTCGACCCTGGTCAGCGAATACGCGCCGGCGCGGATCCGCGGCCGGGTCGTAGTGGCGCTGGAGGCGTTCTGGGCCTTGGGTTGGCTGCTGGCCGCGCTCATCGGCTATCTGGTGGTGCCGAGCACCGCGAGCGGGTGGCGCTGGGCCTTCGCCTTGGGCATGGTGCCGGCGGCGTACGCGATCGTGATTCGTTGGGGGCTGCCGGAGTCAGTACGATTCCTCGAGCGCCAGGGCCGCGGAATCGAGGCCGAAGAAGCGGTCCGCAGGTTCGAGCGATCAGCGGGAGTGCAAGTCCCCTCCCTCCCGTCGCCAAAGGTCGTCACGCGAGCGAGCGAACCGGTCACGCAGTCCTGGACCCAGCTGTGGGCTCCCGTCCACCGACGCCGCACGTTAGCGCTGTGGGTTACCTGGTTCGGGGTGAACTTCTCCTACTACGGAGCGTTTATCTGGCTACCCACCCTGCTGGTGTCCGACGGGTTCACCCTGGTCAAGTCCTTCGAGTACACCTTGATCATCACCCTCGCCCAGCTGCCCGGCTACGCCGTCTCGGCGATCTTGATCGAGCGATGGGGTCGGCGGCCCACTCTGGCCACGTTCTTGGCCGGATCGGCGCTGAGCGCCACGGCGTTCGGGCTGGCCGACTCCGTGCCGACCATCCTGGCGGCCGGCATGGCTCTGTCCTTCTTCAACCTTGGCGCTTGGGGTGCGTTATATGCCGTCACGCCCGAGATCTATCCGACCGACCTCCGGGCCACGGGGGCCGGGAGCGCGGCGGCCTTCGGCCGACTCGCCTCGATCGCCGCACCGCTGCTGGTCCCGCTGCTGCGACAGACCAGCGGCACCACCGGGCTGTTCGTGGTGTTCGCGGTGTCGTTCGCCGTTGCGGCTGCCGCCGCCTGGGCCCTGCCGGAGTGGCGGGGTCGCGCGTTGCAGGATTGAGGCGACGGCCGGATCGAACGGCCCGGCTGGAGCCGATACCGGTCCTGCCTCACCTCGGCCAGCGGTCCGGCCGGCGGATCTCCGCCGGCAACCGCGTCGTGGAATCCCCGCGGGCGCCGGCTACCTGCGGCTCGGTGAGGTAGAGCGCACCCGACAGATCCGCCCCGCGGAGGTCGGCGCCCCGGAGGTCGGCACCGATCAGGTCGGCACCGCCTAGATCGGAGTCACGCAGGTCGGCGCCCAGCAGCAGGGCCCCTCGCAGGTCGCAGCCACGCAGGTCGATGCCCGCGAGTCTCGCGCCGGCGAGGTCGGCGCGGCGAGTCACCCGCGGTCGTCCGGTCGCGCCGATGGCGAACCGTGAAGCTGCGGATCGCACCCGGCCACTCACCCTGCTCAGCACCTCATCGACCGCAGCGCGGTGGCCGTTGACGTCGGTATGCAGCAGATCCTCGGGCCGTTGCTCGGTTAGCTCTTTGGTCTGGTCGGCCAATGCGCGGATCCGCTCCCGCAGCGCCGCGGGTTGGTCGCTGCGATCGGCCTGCCGCAGATGCCAGCGCAGCTCCTGTAGCTGGCGCATGATCGTGAACACCGCGAAGATCTGTCCGGCCTGATCGGGCCGGTCTCGCCAGGTCGAGCCGCCGTAGGTGTGCTGGGTGACCTGCTGCCCAGCACCCAGGCAGTCGAACACGGTACAGCCGCCAAAGCCGCGTTCGGGCAACTCGGCGTGGATCTCGCAGGCGAAGCCGTTCAGGTGCGGGCACGGGCGACCCGCGGGTTTGTCGATGGCGAAGTCGGCCGAGGCGGCAAAGGGAAGCGCCACACAGCACAGCCCGGAGCAGCGACCGCAGTCGGCCCGCAGGTCTGTCCAGTCCAGCACCGTCGGCCCTCCCCTCCTCGCTGAGAGCCGACTGTACGCCCGCTGTCCGGGTAGTCGTCCGCCAAAGGCATTGAGGACCGGACCCAAACGGCAATATCCTCAGACGACCGGCAGACAAATTGGGGGGACCATGAGTCCAGCTGATGATGGGCCGCGCACAGAGGCTCCCTACCAGGGCATGTACGACCCGTTGGTGGCCCACCACGCGCGGGTCCTCGATCCGAGCCGCGCCGCCACGCTCGACGGAGATGAGCTGCAGACCACCCTGTACGTGGCTGACACCGCTCTGCTCAGCGGAAATCCGAGCAGCGACGCGGTCGATGAGTTCGTCCGCTGGGCCGCCGAGGTCAAGCACATCCGGGTGGAGCCGGATCCCACCAACGTCGAGGTCTTCGACAGCGGAGGCGGAAGTGACCGGCAACGCTCGACACCCTGGGTTACGCTTGTCCGGCTGTCGCCGATGGCCGGATACGCCCTGACGATCGACGCCTGGAGCCTGATCCAGGACTATCGGGCGGCGCTTCGATCCCAACCGCCCGGCGCGGAGGATTCCCGACCCGATGGGCCCATCGACACCTCCGATCAACCAGGACGAAGCGGTTCGGAGAGTGGTCCATCGTTCAGGTTCGACAACCCGACGACAGTGGGCCTGAACCATCTGATGTACGCCAACATCCTCGGCCAGACCATGACGGTGGGTGGCACGATGACCGTCGGTGGCACCATGACGGTCGGTGGCACCATGACGGTTGGTGGCACGATGACGGTCGGCGGAGGAATCCGCTATCAGTACGCCAATCCCGGACTAGGTGGACGGACGCCGGTCGCCTACGTCGGTCCGGCTCCGCTGCGACGGCACGACAGCGCGACGCGTCCGGTCGTCGCGCTGCTGGACACCGGGGTTGGGGACCACCCCTGGCTCATCGATGGGGTGACCCGCGTCCCGGGTCCGGTTCTCGACGACTCCGAAGGGACAGGGGTTTGCCACGACGCGCTCGAAGGGGTGCTCGACGACTTCTCCGGACACGGGACGTTCATCGCTGGGCTTCTTCGACAAAGCTGCCCGGACGCCGATCTGATCATGGTCAAAGTCATGGGTGCCGACGGCTTTGTCGACGAGGGAACGATGATCAGCGCCCTCGAGCAGCTCGCGAACGACCACGTCCGCGGCAAGCGGCGCGTCGATGCGGTTTCCCTGTCATTCGGGTATTACCACGAGATGTCTGACGCCGCGAAGACAGCTTCGTTGCTGAGTTCGTTGACCTATCTGGCTGACCAGGGCGTCGCGCAAGTCGCCTCTGCTGGCAACGACGCGACCAATCGACCGATGCTCCCAGCCGCGTTTTCGTCGACGATCACCGCGCTGACCAGTGTGGGCGCGCGGAACCCCAACGGCTCGGTCGCCCTGTTCAGCAACGCCGGTGATTGGGTTGACACCTACTGGCGTGGAGCGCAGGTGCTCAGCACGTTGCCCGTGACGTTCGCGGGTGCGGTCCAACCAACGGCGAGCACGACCGTCGAGGGACAGGCTCGGCAAACGCTCGACATCGATGACTTCAGCGGCGGTTTCGCGACCTGGTCCGGCACGTCGTTCGCGGCTCCGGCCTTTCTCGGTCACTGCCTACAGCGCCACCTTGGCGGGGCTGGCGGAAGCCTCCTGGACACCATTCGAGACGCCGCTGCCGATGCCGTTCGCTGAGCCGGTCACGGATCGGCGTCTCCTCCTCGCGGATGGTCTGCACCGTCGGGCGGTGCGGGAGAACGCCAATGGACACGCTGCTCGGGGCGAACAGCTGGCGCGTCGCGGCCTCAACCTGCTCGCTGTCGTGGCGAATCATGATCCGTCGGTTTGCGCACCAGGGCTCTGCCGGGCGGTGGCGCGGTTGCTCGCTACCTCGGCGAAGTCGACCGTGGAGATCAAAGGGGTGGACCCGGCATTGGACCTGATGGAGCGGTCGTTGTCCTGGTCGCGGTGCCTCGATGACGACACTCTGACCGCCTTCCTGGTCAGTCAACGGGCGCTCATTCTCTTCCGAGGTGGTCGGGTCGATGAGGCCGAGCGCGGCTTTGGACGGGCACTCTCCCACCTGGCGGAGACCGGTATCGACTCGATCCGCATCCTGTTGAACCGGGGCGCGCTCTATGTCGAAGTCGGAGACCTGGTTCGAGCGCGGGCCGATCTCGAGCGGGGCGTAAGAGAGTCCCGAAGGCTGGGGTATGAACAGTTCGAGCGCATCGCTCTGCATAACCTCGGCTGCTTGGAGTTCACCGCGGGCGACCTGCCAGCAGCGCTCCGACTCATTCACCAGGGCATCGAGATGGACGGCGATACCCAGCAGGGCATCGCCTATCTGGACCGGTCCCGGGTGCTGTTGGCCGCCGGTCTCACCGACGAAGCGGACCAGTCGCTGGCCAAAGCAGCCGAGCTGATCCGCCGGGACCGCTGCTGGCAGGACCTCGGTGAGGTCGATCTGACGCGCGGCGAGGTGGCGTTGGTGAGCGGACGGTACGCCGACGCCCGGCGTCTCGCCGGACGAGCCCGGGATCGCTTTCGGCGGCACGGCAACGAGCGCTGGCGCCGCGCGGCCGAGCTCGTCTTGTTGCATGCCGACTTGCGGGCCGGACGACCGCCGCGCCGGCTCCTACCCCCGGCGCGACGCCTGGCCGATGAGTTCGAGGCCGCGGGATTCCCGCTGCAATCCCGTACCGCGCTGCTGCTGGCGGCCGAGCTGGAGCTGCGGGTCGACGACGACGACGCGGCCGATGCGCTGTTGGAGCGCGCCGGACCCTCAGCCGCCCGCGATCCCATCGGCCTGCGGCTGCACACTCGGCTGGTCACCGCGGACCGGTGGGAAAAACGGGACCAGATTCGAAAGGTTCGCCGGGTCATCGCGCGTGGTCTCACCGATCTCGCGACCTATCAGGCGCAGTTCGGCGGGATCGACCTGCAGAGCGCCAGCGCGGTGCACGGGGTTCGGCTGGTGGCCCGGGACCTCGGTCTCGCGATGCGCACGGGTCAGCCGGGACCGGTGCTGGCGGCGGTCGAGCGTTCCCGGGCGGTGAGCAGCCGAATCCGGCCGGTCACTCCGCCGGCGGACGAGCGAACGGCGGAATTGCTGGCTGACCTCAGGCGCCAGATGGACAGCAGCGAGTCCGCCGCCGGCGGCGGACGCCCTGA
>JAKDLH010000238.1 GCA_030452945.1 Microlunatus sp.
GGTGCCCTTAAGGACAGTGAAAGATCTGCGAGTCTCGGGTGGCCGGGAAGGCTGCGGCGACTGAGCAGGTCTTTGGGGTGGCCGGGTTCCGTTCCACGTGGAACGACGGTAGGACAACGGGACCGGGAGCCGTCGCCGGTCCCTCCTGGCGAATCGGCGACTGGAACCGAGCCGGCCGTGGAGCCCGTCTCGGATGTTTCACGTGGAACGCATGCCAGGGCGTTGGTGGCTCAGTCGTCGGCGACCCCGTCCATTATGAGCAATCAGGCACTTGACGACGACTCGACCGTCGATGACGAGGACATTGCCTCACCGGTGCCGCCTGATTCCGACGGACCGAAGCCTCCAGTCGCTTCGCCGACGAGTGGACCTCCAGCCGAAGAACCAGCGGAGCCGGCCACGGGGAGAACGAAACGCCGTACCGTGGAGCTCGACGTTTCACGGGAATCACGGAACGCCACTCCGGCTACGGAGATCGCTCCCACCACCGTTCGTCCGCCCGGGCCGCGCCGGGCATTCTTTGACCGCGAGGAGTTCGATACCGGGGATGAGAGCGCAGCTGTGCCGACTCCGGAGCCCGCCTCGCGGAATCCGTCACTTCCGCGACCCACCGCGCCCCGGGTGTTCGTGGTCGCGAACCAAAAGGGGGGCGTCGGAAAGACGACGACGTCGGTCAACCTCGCTGCGGCGTTGGCGCTCGGCGGGATGCAGGTCTTGGTGATTGACCTCGATCCTCAGGGCAACGCCTCGACCGCCCTCGGGATCGACCATTCTCCTGGGACACCGGGCACCTACGAGGTTCTCATCGAGGGTGCCTCGATTGCCGAGCATGTGATTACCTCGCCCGAAGCCCCTGGCCTCTCGGTGCTGCCGGCCACCATCGATCTGGCTGGCGCGGAAATCCAGTTGGTATCCACTGTCGCCCGGGAGAATCGGCTCCGGAAGGCGGTGCGGTCCTACCTACGCGAGCATCCCGCCGACTACGTCTTCCTGGACTGTCCACCTTCCCTCGGCCTGATCACCCTGAACGCATTGGTGGCGGCCACCGAGATCTTGATCCCGATTCAGTGTGAGTACTACGCCTTAGAAGGTGTGTCACAACTGGTCAGGACCATTGATCTCGTCAAGGGCGAACTCAACGAGGAACTGCAGGTGAGTACGGTCCTGCTCACCATGTACGACGGTCGGACGCGCCTGGCCGCCCAGGTCGCCGACGAAGTCCGGACCCACTTCGCCGACCAGACCATTCCAACCGTGATTCCGCGTTCCGTCCGCATCTCCGAGGCGCCGAGCTACGGACAGACCGTGCTGACCTACCACCCCGACTCGGCGGGAGCCGTCTCGTACCTACAGGCCGCGCAGGAGATCGCTCGTCGCGGCGCAAAGGAGAGTTTGTGAGCATCACCGACCGGACAGCCACCGAACGCCGCGGTCTCGGCCGAGGTCTGGGAGAGCTGTTTCAACGCACCGATCTCGTCCCCGAGCAGCAGCGTCCTCCATCCGAAGTGGTCGGAACCGTCACCGAGACCGTCCACGGCGCTTCGCCCTCGGCGGAGCGAAACGATGCGGCTCCTGCGGTCGCCTCCCCCACACCAATCCCCGACGGGTCGTACTTCGCCGAGATCGCCCTCGATGCGATCACGCCCAATCCACGGCAACCTCGTACGGCCTTTGATGAGGATGCGATGGCTGAGCTCGTGGACTCCATCGGCGAAGTGGGTCTGCTGCAGCCCGTTGTCGTGCGCCCGTTGGGGCACGACCGGTTCGAGTTGGTGATGGGGGAACGTCGCTGGCGAGCTTGCCAACAGGCCGGACTTCAGGTGATCCCGGCGATCGTCCGCGAGACCGAGACCCATGACCTTCTGCGCGACGCGTTGCTGGAGAATCTGCACCGGGCCCAGTTGAACCCGCTGGAGGAAGCCGCCGCCTATCAGCAGATGCTGCAGGACTTCAACTGCACTCAAGAAGAGCTGGCTACCCGGATCAAGCGATCTCGGCCCCAAATCTCCAACACGATTCGGCTGCTCCGACTCCCTCCGACGGTCCAGCGCAGAGTGGCCGCCGGCGTCCTCTCGGCCGGGCACGCTCGAGCGCTCCTGGCGTTGCCCGACCAGGCGGGTCAGGAGCGGCTGGCTCAGCGTGTAGTTGCCGAAGGCCTCTCGGTCCGGGCTACCGAGGAGATGGTGACCCTCGGCGATCCGGATCAGGGCACCAGCACCCAAAGGTCGCCCCGATCGGTACGCGAGCCACACCCGCGCGCGAGCGAGATCGCCGGCCACCTGGCCGATCGACTGGATACCCGGGTCAGGGTCGACACCGGCAAGACACGAGGACGGCTCACCATCGACTTCGCCTCCACCGACGACCTCGAACGGATCGCCGGCTTGCTTCTTAGGTAACTAATCGATTTATCGATATATAGTCAATATCAGGGATGTTGTTCATGAGTGACCTGTATCCGTTGATCACATGTCGGATGGCTCTCACCGCCGACCAGATCGAGATCGTCGACCCCGCAGCTTCGCTGCGGTCGCAGACCAGGCGCGTGCTTCTCCTACGGCAGCTCGGCGGTACCGGCAGCCCAGCGCAGGTGCTCGCGCTGGCTGAAAGCCGCTGATGCTGGTCGCGGAGCTGATCGGGCGCACCATCGGCGAGCTGGGTGCTCGGCGCGGATTCGGAGTCGTCGGCAGCGGGAATTTCGTGGTAACGAACGCCCTCCGCGCCGGGGGAGTGCCGTTCACTCCCAGCCGACACGAGGGTGGTGCGGCCACGATGGCCGATGCGTACGCCCGGACAAGTGGTCTCGTCGGAGTGCTCAGCGTCCATCAGGGATGTGGATTGACCAACGCCATGACCGGCCTCGCCGAGGCAGCCAAGAGCCGGACTCCGCTGCTGGTGCTGGCGGCTGACACGACGGGATCGGCCATCGACTCTAACTTTCGGATCGACCAGGACACGATCGTGCGGAGCGTGGGCGTCGTGGCCGAGCGGGTCCACAGCGCGTCCTCCGCTCAGACTGACCTCATCCGGGCCTACCGAACCGCCGCCCACGGCCGTCGGACGGTGGTGCTCAATCTGCCGCTGGACGTTCAGGCCGCCGAGATCGAGGATCCGGGTTCGGTTGAGCCGCTGCCGCCGCCGCGCCGGTTCCCGCCCGCAGATTCCGTCGCCCGCGCGCTGGCCGACGTGCTCCGTCACAGCCAGCGACCCGTGTTCCTCGCCGGTCGCGGCGGACTGCCGTACGGTTCCGAGCTCGCTGCCCTGGCCGACCGGGTCGGCGCCCTGCTCGCCACCTCGGCGGTGGCGGCCGGAACTTTCGCTGACGAGGCCTACGATCTCGGCATCTGCGGTGGCTTCGCCACGCCGTTGGCCACCGAGTTGATTGCCGACGCCGACGCGGTGGTGGCCTGGGGGTGCAGTCTCACCCGATGGACGACCCGGCACGGTCGGCTGCTCAGCCCCCAGACCACCGTCGTACAGGTCGACGACGATCCCCTGATGATCGGGGCGCGTCAGGAGATCGGGCTCGGCGTGCTCGGCGACGTGGGGCTGACGGTGGAGGTGGTGACCGAACTTCTCGGCGAAGACGAGAACCGGGCGGGCTACCGAACCGGGGAGGTGGCCCGACGGATCCGTTCCGAGGGTCGGTGGACTCAGGTCGAGCGTCCCGACCTGTCGACGGAGACGAGGATCGACCCGCGCGTCCTGAGCAGTCGGCTGGATCAGATGCTGCCCGGTCGCCGGCAGCTCGCTGTCGATTCGGGCAACTTCATGGGTTACCCCGCGGCCTACCTGGCGGTGCGTGCGCCGGGCGCGTTCTGCTTCACGCAGTCGTTCCAGTCGATCGGCCTCGGGCTGGCCACCGCCATCGGGGGGGCGCTGGCCGCGCCCGACCGGTTGCAGGTGCTGGGCACCGGTGACGGCGGCTTCCTGATGGCGATCGCTGAGCTCGAGACCGCGGTACGACTCCGCCTCGGTCTGCTGGTCGTGGTCTACAACGATGCGGCCTACGGCGCCGAGGTCCACCACTTCGGACCGGACGGCGCCGACCTGACCACGGTGCAGTTCCCCGATACCGACATCGCGGCGCTCGCGCGTGGTTTCGGGGCCGACGGGATCACCGTACGGACCCTGGCCGACCTCGTCCGGCTCACCCCGTGGCTGGACGGTCCGCGAGACCGGCCGCTGGTGATCGACGCCAAGATCAGCGACGACGGCGGATCATGGTGGCTGACCGAGGCGTTTTGAGGACCCTGCACCGGAGCGGCCGATCGCGGTCGCCCTATCGCGGTCAGTGGTCGCGGTCGCCCTGAGGCCGGGCGGGTTGCGGATGGGTAAGCGAATCGGCCGGGGCACGGTAGGCCTCGACGTTCTTGGCGTTCACCCCTCCGGCCTCCGGCGGCAGCGAAGCCTGGTCCGCGTAATCAGGGTAGGCGGTCAGCTTGGCCCGGACGTCCTTGGTGGCATAGTGCTCAGCCACGAAAGACAGGAAGGGGACGGTGCCGGCCAGGGCGATCAGGATCAGCCGCCCCCAGCCCCAGCGGGCCCGCCGTCCCAGATCGAACGCGGTGATGATCAAAATCATGTACAGCCAGCCGTGCGGAATTCCGGTCCAGAGGACGACGGTGTCGTTGTCGCCCAGGTACTTCAGCGGAACGCCAACGCAGACGAGCACGACCAGGAGACAGCCCACGACCCAAGCCATCACCCGGTAGCGGAGCAGTGCACCACGCATGGGCTCGAGTCTACGTCGCTTGACGCCCGTCGACGGCTACGGTCGAGTGCGACCCCGGTCACAGCCGCCGGCCTGCCTCGGGAGCGTCGGTGGGCAAGTCCCGGTGTGGTCGGAGAATCCGGTGTCGGGTCGGCGCCACTGGCCCCGCGGACCCAGCTCAGCCGATCGGAGGGAGCGGGGCGTCGAGCGTCGACTTCTCGCCCAGCTCCCGGGCTATCCGGGCGCTCATGCCAATCGCGAACAGCCCGAACAGCCACCACTGGATCGCGTACGCACCGTTGCGGAACCGGCCTTGACCCTCCGGCAGCACCAACGGGGCGGGCGGCAGGCCACCAGCGGTGGCATCGGCCGCGGACAGCACCACGTACCCGTCGACCATGGGGCCGGGCCAGCTCTGGGCCAGCAGCGGCACCCGCACCGACGGCAGCCGGTCGGCCGCGGTGTCGGTCTTCGCCGGCTCGATCGCCTCCTCCGACGGCAGCAGCACCCCGACCTGGGTGAGTTCGCCGGTCGGCGGGACGGGTGGCGTCGTCGTTGACGCTGGCACCAGACCTCGGACCACGGCGACGGTGGACCCGTCGTGCTGCCGCAGGCCGGTCACCACGCGGAGCTGGTCGGCGGAGCCCTCGAGCGGCACCAGCACCTGCAACGCCGGGGCGTACGTCCCGGTGAATCGCACCGACAACCCGTAGCCCTCGGTCACCCGGCTCGCCGCCGGCGCGACCTGGGCCAGTTCGACCGGCGGCTGCGACGCGCGGGCCACCGTCGCCTCCGCGCCCTGCTCGGTGGAGACCCGCAGCTGCCAGACGCCGAGCACGGTCATCGCCCCGGCCAGGACACAGCCCAAGACCAC
>JAKDLH010000239.1 GCA_030452945.1 Microlunatus sp.
ACCGGCACGGTCGCGGTCACCGTGTTCGTCGCCCCGTCGATCACCGACACGGTGCTCGAGAAGTAGTTGGTCACGTAGATGGTGTTGGTGGCCGCATCCACCGCCACCCCGTGCGGGCCGACGCCGACCGGCACGGTCGCGGTCACCGTGTTCGTCGCCCCGTCGATCACCGACACGGTGCCGGAGGCGTGGGTCACGTAGATGGTGTTGGTGGCCGCATCCACCGCCACCTCGTCCGGGCCGGCGCCGACCGGCACGGTCGCGGTCACCGTGTTCGTCGTCCCGTCGATCACCGACACGGTGGAGTCGTTGAAGTTGGCCACGTAGATGGTGTTGGTGGCCGCATCCACCGCCACCCCGTGCGGGCCGACGCCGACCGGCACGGTCGCGGTCACCGTGTTCGTCGCCCCGTCGATCACCGACACGGTGCCGCCGGGAGGGCTGTAGTGGGTCACGTAGATGGTGTTGGTGGCCGCATCCACCGCCACCCCGAACGGGTCAGCGTCCACCGGCATGGTGGCGTTCACCGTGTTCGTCGCCCCGTCGATCACCGACAAGGTGGAGTCGTTGAAGTTGGTGATGTAGATGGTGTTGGTGGCCGCATCCGCCGCCACCCCGGACGGGCTGGCGCCGACCGGGACGGTCGCGGTCACCGGGTACGTGGTGGCCGCCGAAGCCGGGGAGCCATCGGCGAGCGTCAGCGCCGGAACCACCAGGGCGACCGCCCCGACCAGCGCCACCAACCGCCGCCGCCACCGGGACGACCCGGCCGCCCGCACCGCGCTACCCGTACCACGTACCCGTGTCACGCTCATCACGACCTCCATCAGATCTGTGGGACTGTTGAACTCGGACATGATGAAACCGCCGCCCGGCCCGGTTGGGGCACGATGCGGACATCCGGACTGGATTGCGTCCAGGCGCCGAGGATCTCGTCGGCCCGGTCGTTGGACACCGGACCGGAGACGATGAAGTACTCGCCCTGCCCGACGTTGGTCGGGGGTGGGCACCCGACGCTTGCCGTCAGCTGTCGCGGGTCGCGCACACGAAGGGCCTCGTCGCGGTTGCACCCAGTGTCCATGCGCTGGACCAGGACCAGCTTGACGTTCTCGTCTGCGCCGGCGCCCGGGCCGATGTCGAAGATGTTACGGATGGCCTGGTGGCCCGCTAGGGTGCGGGTCCCGGCGTCTCCCGACCCGCTGGTCGGAAGCATCCCATGAAGCTTGGACACGGTGAATCGGCGACCGCGACGGTCCGATAGCTGGGCCGACCCTCCCGGCCCCGGGACCTCCTCAATGCCGGCCGCCCAGGCGTTGTGGTCGCCGGCAGTGTCGACCGACACGCCGATGATCTTCACGTTCCGGTGGTCGAGCCCGGGGCCGCCGCAGCCGGGCCATGTCCCCGAGTCCGGTGGTGTAGGCCGGGGTGAGGTCCTGGGACGGATGAACAGGATCGGCCACGCTTCACCGGCCCAGTCGTGGAAAGCGGTACGTCCGTGTACGGTGCCGGCTTCGCAGTCCGGCGCCCTGCCGTTGATGGCAAGTCCCATCGTGTGTAGCTTCCCCTGGATCCGTGGACGAGAGGTGGGTTCGGCGAGTGTGGTTCGGTGTGGTGTGAGTGAAAGCGCCGCTGGCCCTATGAACAACCGCGTTGTTGAAAGAGGCGGTCACGCAGACCGAGGAGGCACATCACGCCGAACCGCGAAGGCGGTCTCGGCGCAACTGTCTCACAGTTGGCCGGGCGACGCACCTGTTCGGCGCCGCGGTTCGACAGAAGATTCCTCATCTCGCGTGCCGAGCCGGTGCCGGTGACGGACCTGGCCGAGCAGAGGGTCTTTGCGGACTGGTTCCGAGACAGCATCGCGACTGTCGTGACAGTCCGCCGCTACAGGGACGGTTCATGCGGGCGCGGTGACAGATCCTTACGGTCGCCCCAAGTTGCGGCGAACCACCTGTGCGGAAACCCGGCGTTACTAACTGAACTTGAAGTTGGCCAGGTGGTCGGTGGCGTCGCTCAGTTTGACGTCGAGGGTGCGACAGGTGTTCTGCCAGGTCTTGTCGGTCTTCCACACATAGGTGTACTGGTCGGTGGACGGGTCGTATTGCAGGCTGGAGTGGCCGGCGGTGACGGCCTCCTCGACCGGGACCAGCGGGGCGCCGCTGACGCAGTCGACCTGCTGAGAGACGGGGTAGCCGGCCGCGAAGATGGCCAGTCCCTGGTCGCCGCCGAGGCTGAACTTCACCGGGATGGCCCGGCCGGCCTTCATGGAGTTGACCGTCGGCGGGTTGTCCACCGGCTGGAAGAACCCGGTGAACGGGAAAGGGGGAGTGCCGATGGTTGTGGTGGTGCTGTCGGTTCCGAGGGGCTCGTTGGAGGCTTGATGGCCTGGGCGCTGGCGGTCACGGTGCCCGGAGTGGTCGGCAGAACGGTCAGGGTGACCTGGACGACGGTGGTGTTCGCAGCGAGATCAAGACACTGGGCGTTCGTGCCCGACACAGAGCAGAACAGGAAGGGGTCGGTGGCGGAAGCATCGGTGAAGGTCGCCGCAGAGCCGGTCAGGTCGACGATGACGCCGTAGAACCCATTGAGGGTGGGGACGGTCACGGTGTAGATGTACGGGGTGTCGACCGGGACCGGGCTGGTCGGCCCGGTGATCTGGATGACCGCATCCGCGTAGGCGGGGGGGCCAAGGCTGGTTCCGCCGGCCAGGGTCAGGGCCAAGGCCAAGGCCGTCAGGTAGGCGGCCAGCCGGCGGCGGCTGGGGTGGACGGTGCGGGCCTGTGACATGAGACGCCTTTCGCCTCGGGACCTGATGCCCGGGCGTCAGCGTACGGCTGGGTGGGGCATCAGGCACTGATCTGGCCGTCACAAGCGATGGTGTGGCGGTCAGCAGGGGGTGGTAAGCGCCGCGATCGGGGGGTGACATGGGTGCGCCACCCGTCTCGAGCACCCAAGGAGATCATGTGCGTACCTGGTGTACTGCCGACGAGCCTGTCCGATTCTTCGTGCAAGGGTATAGCCGATGAGCTCGCCGGCGACACCTTGGCCGACCTGTGATCGCGAAGCTACTGGACACGTCGGTGTTCATCGCCCGCGAGGTCGCGCGTCCTCTGGGGCAGCTGCCCGACCGCGTCGCAGTGTCCGTGATCAATATCGGGGAGATCGTGCCGGCGTGTTGGCGACGACGGACGGAGACGTTCGTGCCCAGCGTGCGGACACGCTCGCACTGGCGCGCGGGTCCGATCCGGTTTCCCGTGGACGAGGCCGTCATGTCCGAGTGGGCACACTTGGTCATCTCCTGCCGGCGGGCATCCACCGAACTGTCCGTCTGACTAATGCCCTGATCGCGGCGAGCGCCATCGCGCGCGGACTTCCGGTCGTCACCCAGGACGACGACTTCGACCGGATGGCTCAAGCACATCCCGCCTGCGCGTGGAGAAGGTCTAGCCCCAAGAACTTCGATCTAGCGAGTTTCGGCTCCAACTGGTGCACTGTCGATCGGGATTAGTGCACTGTCGATCAGGAGTGGTGCACTGTCGATCGGGATTAGTGCACTGTCGATCAGGAGTGGTGCACTGTCGATCGGGATTGCTGCACTGTCGATCGGGAGTAGTGCACTGTCGATCAGGTGAGGGCCGACGGGAACGCGTCGCGCCAGGACCGCAGCGCGATCCCGCCCGCGCTGGTCCGGTCGACGGACTCGGCAGCGAGCACGGCGTGGCCGATCGCCCGGGTCATGCAGTCCGCGCCGGCCTCCATGGCGAAGGCCAGCTCAGGCGGCTCGAGGGGATCCCGCTGGAGGGTCGAGAGCCCGAAGATCGTGTCGCCGTCGAAGAGCGTGTGCACCGGCTTGAGGGCCCGCGCATACCCGTCGTGACCGATCCCGGCCAGCTTCTGGCACTGTGCCTTCGTCAGGGTGGCGTCCGTCGCGACGACCCCGATCGTCGTCGCCATGCCCGGCAGCCCCGGCACGGCGTCGGGCTGCGTCGCATAGCGCTCCCTCGCCGCCGCCAGCTCGGCCTCCGAGGGGCGTCCCACCTCACTGAACTCGCCCGCGAGACCGAACTGAGCGGCATACAGCCCGCCGGTGCGCAGGTCGATCGGCCACCCGACGGCGTTGACGGCGACGAGCGCCGCGACGGTCACGCCCGACTCGAGCACGACACTCGCGGAGCCGAGCCCGCCCTTGAGGCCACCGGCTCGCGCGCCGGTGCCGGCTCCGACGTTGCCCTGCGCGACCGGCCCGTCCGAGGCGATCTCGTATGCCGCTCTCCCGTCCGACGCGCCCGGATGGTTGCGCCACGTGCCGCCCCGGCCGAGGTCGAACAGGATCGCCCCCGGCACGATCGGTACGAGATGCTCCGCAGTGTCCATCTCCCAGCCGATCCCGTCGTCGAAGAGCCGCTCGACGATGCCGTCGGCGGCGGCGAGCCCCGGGGCGCTGCCGCCGCCGAGGAGGATCCCGTGGACGCGGTCGAGCAGGTTGCGCGGCTCGAGCAGGTCGGTCTCCCGGGTGCCGGGCCCGCCGCCGCGCACGTCGACCCCGGCGACCATCCCGCCCGGCGGGGCGAGCACGACGGTGGTGCCGGTGAGCCAGCCCGGCTCGTCGCGGGTGCAGTGACCGACGCGCAGACCGGCGACGTCGGTCAGCGAGTTGGCGGGACCGGGCCTCATCGGCTCTCTCGCAGGTCGTACTCGAGGATGGTCTCGGCCAGCGTGAAGCCGAGGCTCCGGTAGAAGTCGTGCTGGGATGCCTCGACGTTGAGCCTGACCCACTTGACGTCGGTCGCGCGGGACCAGTCGAGCATCCCCTCGATGAGGGCCCGCCCGATGCCTCGCTTGCGATGACCGGAGGCGACGAAGATGGTGCCGACGTAGAGCCAGCTCACCTCGGGCCGGCCTGGGAAGGGCAGCGGCCGCAGCCGGCGGGTGGACAGGACTCCCGCGTGCGCGCCGTGGCTCTGCGCGATCCACGTCGGATGGTCGGGGCGGCTGGCGAGCCACGCGTCGGCGAAGCGGTCGAGGAAGCCCGGCTCCCCGTCGTGGCCGAGGTCTCGGGCCGACTGCAGGTGCAGCGCCGCGACGACGAGGGCGTCATCGGCCCCGGCGCGGCGGATCGTGACGTCGGGCATGACGGAAAGTGAACCACGCCGGAGGTGGGGTGTCAGTGGCCCAGGCCGAGGCGGCGGCTCGTGCGGGCCCGCTGGCGCTGGGTGCGCATCCGGCGCAGGCGCTTGACGAGCATCGGGTCGGCGGCAAGCGCCGCAGGGTTGTCGAGGAGCGAGTTGAGCACCTGGTAGTAGCGCGTCGAGCTCATGTCGAAGAGCTCCTTGATCGCCTGCTCCTTGGAGCCGGCATACTTCCACCACTGCCGCTCGAACGCGAGGATCTCCTGGTCGCGATCGCTCAGGGCCTCGCGAGACTGGACCTGCTCCGTGGCGTGCTCGGTCATGGTTCGGCGCTCACTGCTCCGCTCATTGGTCGTGACGTCTCACTCTGGTCTCGATCGGGCGTCGGCTCCGGACGTTACTCTAGACCCAAATGACATGAGTGTCATTCAGGCAGG
>JAKDLH010000240.1 GCA_030452945.1 Microlunatus sp.
ACCTACCTGGTCAACAAGGCCCCATACCTCGACTACCCCGGCGCGCTGGCCGCGAGCTGGCCGATCGCCACCGGGATCATCGAAGGCGCCTGCCGCTCCCTGGTCGCCGACCGGATGTAATGCGGACGTCCGCATTACATCCGCAATGCCGAGGATGCGGTTATGCCGAGGACGGGCCGGGATCGCCTGTTGGGGGTGGGGATCGGCTCCAGACGCTCGGCATAATCGCGTGGGTCAGTTCAGGCTTCTCCTTGGAGGGTTCATCGAGAGGAGGAGCTGATCACATGAGTAGCGGGCGAAAGCTGGGCCGGGTGCCTGGCCCGTTGGCGCCGTACGCGGCGGGGTTCATCCGGACACTGGAGCGTGATGGTTACGCGGCTGGTTCGATCCATAACCATGTGCTGCGGATGGCGCAGCTGAGCAGATGGCTCGGTGCCGAGCGGCTGGATCCAAGTGACCTCAGCCGGGACGTGGTGGGACGGTTTCTGGCGTCACGACGGTCGGCTGGTTACCGTTCGAGGCTCTCGCTGCGGGGGTTCTCGCCGCTACTGGATCATCTGCGAGGGCTGGGGGTGGCTCCATCGGATCCGGCTGCGGTGGCGACCACGCCGATCGAGGTGTTGATGGAGCGCTACGCCACCTTCCTGCTGCACGAGCGAGGCCTGCAGCCGAACAGCGCTGTGGACTACGTGCGGGACGCCATGGCATTCCTGGGGTGGCTCAACCCGGATGGTGGGCTCGGCCTCGGCGGCTTGTCCGGCGGTCAGGTCATCGAGTATGTGCGGCGCGAGTGCGCGGGAGGCATGGTCGGACACGCCCGTCGTAGCACCGTGCGGCTGCGGGCGTTGCTGCGGTTCCTGTTCCTGGATGCTGCGGTCGACACGCCCCTTGCCGAGCTGGTGCCGTCGGTGGCGAATCGGCGCGACGACTGGTCATCCAAGGCGATCAGCCCGGCCGAGGCGGCCCGGCTGTTGGACAGCTGTGACCGGACCACCGCGGTGGGCCGGCGCGACTTCGCGGTGTTGACCGTGCTGTCCCGGCTCGGGCTACGCGCCGGCGAGGTCGCCGGGCTGCGGCTGGAGGACATCGACTGGCGCGGCGGGCAGGTCGTGATCCGCGGCAAGGGCGACCGCGTCGAGTCTCTGCCACTGCCGAGCGATGTCGGCGAGGCCGTGGTGGGGTGGCTGCAGGCAGAAGGGCCGCGCGGCGAGTGCCGCTGCGTGTTCACCAGGATGCGCGCGCCGATGGGTGGGCTGTCGACCGCCGGAGTCTCCAGGATCGTGGTCCGGGCATGTGCGCGGGCGGGACTGCCCCGCTCTCATGCGCACCGGCTGCGGCACTTCGCCGCGACCGAGATGCTGCGCGCCGGCGCGAGCCTAACCGAGGTCGGTCAGGTCATGCGTCACACCCCGAGCAGCCACCACATCGGACTACGCCACGGTCGATCAGCGCGCCCTGTCCGCGGTCACCCGCCCCTGGCCGGTGGGTGCGCCATGAGTGATCTGGCCGGCTCCTTGCAGGACTATCTCGCCGTCCGCCGGGCCGTGGGATTCAGGCTGAAGACCGAGGAACGGATGCTTGCCGACTTCGTGCGCTATGCCCGGCAGGCTGGCGTGAGCGTGGTCACCACCGAGGTCGCGCTGGCCTGGGCCAGGCTGCCCGAGCTGGGCAGCGCGCACTGGTTGGCGCGACGACTGCGGATGGTCCGCGGCTTCGCCCGATACCTGAACGCGATCGATCCAAGCGCCGAGATCCCGCCGGTCGACCTGTTGGTGGGCCGCCACCACCGCCCGGCCCCGCACCTGTACTCCGACGCGGAGACCGCTGCGTTGCTGCGCGCGACGGACGATCTCCGTCCCGCGTTGCGATCAGCCACCATGCACGCGCTGATCGGACTGCTGGCAGTCAGCGGCGTTCGGGTCGGCGAGGCGATCCGCATCAACCGCGAAGACGTCAACTGGGCCGAACAGACGCTGCTCGTGCACGACAGCAAGAACGGCGGCACGCGGCTGCTCCCGTGCATGCCAGCACCATCGAGGCGCTGCGCGAGTACAGCAGCGTCCGGGACCGGTTGTGCACGCACCCGCCCTCACCGAGCCTGTTCGTCTCCACTCGGGGTGCCCGGCTGGCCCACTCGACGATCTATCCCGCGTTTCGGGAACTGCTGCAAAGCACTGGTCTGGAACCCTCCTCGCCTGACGTCCGACGCCCGCGCATGCACGATTTCCGCCATTAGGTGGACGGCGGGGTTATGCGCCCTGTCTGAGTGTTCTGGCTGGTCAGGATGGTGCCGAGGGCGTGGTTGTCCGCATAATCCCGGCGGTCAAGGTCAACGCGTCATCGAGTCGAGCCAACCGATCAGTGAGGCGTCCGTGGTCCAGTCCGGCAAGGTCTTTGGGGTCAGGGGCTCGTAGGCGTCCTCGATCGCTTTGCGTTTGGTCTCCGCGTCTGCG
Organism: Microlunatus sp.; assembly: GCA_030452945.1. Taxonomy (GTDB): domain Bacteria; phylum Actinomycetota; class Actinomycetes; order Propionibacteriales; family Propionibacteriaceae; genus Microlunatus. Next base: position 2,454 of record JAKDLH010000240.1, read on the forward strand.
CGGGCGTAGATCTCGGTGGTGGACACGTCGACATGGCCGAGTAGATCGCGGATGTAGATCAGATTGACCCCGGCCTGGATCAGGTGCATCGCCCTGGTGCGCCGTAACGTGTGCGGGGTGACCTTCAGGCCGGGAGCCCATCTGGGGTCGCGCGCCCGGACGGCCCGGACGTGGCGGGCCAGGAGTTTGGCGATCCCGGACCGGGTCAACCGGGCGTGGTTCGGTCCGCGGAACAGCGGGGCCGCGCCGGGACCGATTCCGGGGTGTGGGTCGAGGTGCTCCAGGTAGTCGGTGAGGAGTCGGGCGGTCGGGCCCATCACGGGCACGTACCGGACCTTGGATCCCTTCCCGCGGATCACCACCGTCATCGGTTCGGCGCGGCGGACGTCGGCGATGTCGAGGTCACAGAGCTCCTGGACCCGGGCGGCGGTGTCGTAGGCCAGGGCGAGCAGGGCGGTGTCCCGCAGCGTCCGTGCGCTGGCCGTGCCGGGTTCGGCGAGCAGCGCCTTGACCTCGACTGCTGTCAGGTGTCCAAGTTCTGGGGCCGGGATCTTCTTCTGCCGGATCGCCAGGACTTGGGTGACTTGGTCGAGGTGCTCGGGCTGCTCGACCGCGGTGTAGCGGGAGAATGACTTGATCACCGCCAGGCGCTGGTTGCGGGTGGCTGCCGAGCAGCCCCGCTCGGCCTCCAACCAGTCCAAGAACCGCAGGACCCGAGACCGGTCGATGTCGACCAGGCACAGCTTCTCCGGCGGGATGTGTTCTGCGTCTTTGAACCAGGTCAGCAGCAGCTTCATCGCGTCTCGGTAGGAGGCTACGGTCCTGGGTGAGACGGCGCGCTCCCCGGCCAGGTGCTCGGTGAAGAACTTCGCCAGCCAGCGCCCGGCAAGATCTGGTGGCGGCGCGGGTCGCCGGCTCACGACTTGTCCTCGGCCGGCGCGGGGATGACATAGCCGAACCGAAGTTGGGCTTGGGCGATCACCTCGGGGTAGGCGTCCGCGGTCAGCCTCAGGTAGTACTGGGTGCCGCGCAGGTCGGCGTGGCCCATGTAGCAGGCCAGATAGGGCAACATCGCGGCCAGATCCGCGCCGACTGCGGCCCAGCGTCTCAGGTTGGCCACCGCGAAGCCGTGGCGTAGCGAGTGGGGATGCGGACCGCCGGTGAAGTGGGGGATGTCGGCGTCGGCCAGGTAGCCGCGGAACCGCATGTATATCGTCGCCTGGTTGATCTGCCTGCCCGCAGCCCTGGCGTAGAACAGGTAGTCGCTGTCATCGGGGGCGGGGTGCGCGGCCGCGGTGTAGGCCTGAAGGGTCGCGGCGAGCCGCCTGGTGATCGGGACGCTCCTGCCTGGCCGTTCTTGGAGTCGCGGATCCGCAGCGTGCCCGCGGTCCACGTCCGGCAGGGTCAGGTTGAGCGCCTCGGAGATCCTCAGCCCGGCGCCGTACACCTCCAGCGGGCCGTTGACCGGTACCGGTCTTGTCGGGTCCACGATCCAGCCTCCGTCCCCGGAGCACCATGCCCCGGATGAGGCCAGCCTTCATCCGATCCGCGATTATGCCGAGCGCGCCTGCCTCGAGCGCGTTACACGGCAAGACCATTCACGCTTCGACGGCCCTCACTCGGCATAACCGTCGACTCGGTCGAAGTCATCGATCGGGATGCGGGGGACCTTGACGATGCCGGACTCGATGGCGTCCATCAGGGAGAAGTCGCTGACCGTCCACGGGAAGATGAAGCCTTCCTTGTAGCCGGACCCGGCGAGATAGAACGGGGTGGCGGACAGGTCGTAGACGGTCTTGACGCCGACCTTGCGGGCGATGGCTTGGATGCCCTTGAACCAGACCCGGGCGTCGACGTTGCGGTCGGCGTCCTCCTTGGCGCCCTTCTCGACGCCGGCCTCCGCGGCCTCGACGGTGATGGGCTTGTCCATGTAGCAGTGGTGGGCCTCGTCGTTGATGACGATGATGTCGCTCTGCCGCCGGGCGGTCCCGACACCCCAGCCGCGCAGCACCCGGGACACCATGGCGGCCTCGGTCTCTTTGAAGGGGTCGTCCCTGCGGCCGGCAAGGAGGATCTGGCGGGTGGTGCGGGAGACGCCCTTGATCTCCTTGGCGTCCTTGAGCAAGAACGGGTGATAGTTCGTGACGAGGATCTGGGCCCTGCCGAGCAGGCCGCGCAGGTCGGGGGGGACGAGGCCCCGCTGGTCGTAGTAGTTGTCCGGGTCGTTCGGCTGCAGGACGCGAAGCCGGTCGCGGATCGTGATGCCCGGGGTGATGACCAGGAACCGTTTGGCGTAGCGGCTGTTGCTGCGGGCGCCGGTGATCTTGTTGAGCGTCTGCCAGGCGATGAGCATCGCCATGACCACGGTCTTGCCCGAGCCGGTGGCCATCTTCAGCGCGACCCGGGGGAGGCCCGCGTTGTGCTCGGCGTTTTGCTCCTCGAGGTCTGATCGCCAGTCCTTGAAGCCGGCGACTCGGCCGCTGACCTCCGCCAAGAAGATCGCGGTCTCGGCCGCCTCACGCTGGGCGAACAGAATCCGGTTGTCCCGGTGCGCGGCGGCCCAGTGGTGCAGGAGTTTGGCGCTCGTGGCGGTGGCGCCCGTGTAGTCGCTTGCCCGCCAGATCTCGACATCCCGGCGCAGACCGTTGATCAGCGTGTTGCGCTGGACCTGCTCGTGGGTTAGCAGGAGCGAGAGTTGCTCGGGATCGTCGGAGGCTTCGGTGGTCGTCTTCTTGCCGCGGCCCTTCCGGACCGTCGCGACCGGGATGAAGGACTCACTCGGCCGGCGGCCATCGTTGACCACGCCGGTCGGGCCCGCCGGGCCGATCTGGAAGTGGCGCGTCGGAGGGTCATACGGCCCGTTGAGCACCGGGTCGTCTAGTGCCGTGGTGCCCCGGTCCGGCTGCCCTGCTGTCATTTCACAATTCCCCCAGTTCGACGTCTCGGTCACTCTAGCCAGACCCTTCGCGCGAGCGTCCGGGGTCCGAAGAGAAGGACCGACCTTTGTCCCTGTCGGGGACAGACCCGAAGTCCCGGTACGCAGGCCCAGGGGCAATGCCCGTGATTTAGGGTCTGAGAGGTTGGAGTCGGTGGATCGTGATGGTGTG
>JAKDLH010000241.1 GCA_030452945.1 Microlunatus sp.
AGGCCTGCTCAGTCGTCGGCTTCAGCCCGATCGCCTCGAAGGAGTAGTCGACGCCGTCGCCGGTAAGTTCCCGGATCCGGGCCAACGGGTCGCCCTCCTCGGTGTTCACCAGATCGGTCGCTCCGAACTGCTGCGCCAACTCCAGCTTGCCGGGAACCTGATCGACAGCGATGATTCGCGCCGCTCCGGCCAACGCCGCTCCCTGGATCGTGTTCAACCCGACCCCACCGCAGCCGATCACCGCCACCGTCGAGCCGCCGCGCACCCGCGCGGTGCGAAACACCGCACCCAGGCCGGTGGTCACCGCACAACCGAGCAGCGCGGCCCGGTCCAGGGGAATCTCGGAGTCGATCTTGGCGAGCGCGTTCTCGTGCACCAGCATCCGCTCGGCGAAGGCCGACACATCGAGGAACTGCCAGATGTCCTGACCGTTGCGGTTCAGTCGCTGCGGCTGCCCGCGGCGGCGTCGGGTACTGCGCTTGCTGCACAGCACCAACTGTCCCGACATGCAGTACTCACACGTACCGCAGAAGACCGACAAGCAGCTGACTACATGGTCGCCCGGCTTGACGTAAGCGACCTCGCTGCCGACCTCCAGGACGATCCCGGCGGCCTCGTGACCGACCACCGTCGGCGTGCGCGTCTTGTACTTTCCTTGGATGTAGTGCAGGTCGCTGTGGCACACTCCGGCGGCCTTGGTTTGAACCAGGACCTCGCGCGGACCGACTGCGGCGTGGTCGACATCGTCGACGATGGACAGTTCACCCGGGGCGGACTCCAAGATTGCGGCCTTCACGTGCGGCTCCTCAGCAGGTAAGAAAATCTGACCGAACGTTCGGGATACTACCTGACCCGTCCGGCCTCATCCGGACCGACGTTCGGCCTACGCATAGAGTTCGGGGGACCCTGTGGACACAAGCGGACGAAAAGAGGATGACAAGCACATGAGTGTGCTGATTGGATTCGACGACACGGTGTACGGCCAAGATGCCTTGGCGCTGGGCCTTCGGCTCGCCGGTGTCACCAGCAAGTCAGCCATCGTGGCGACCGTGTTCCCCGGCAGCACTCGGGGGTTGGTGGCCATGAACGATCCACGCTGGGTGGATGAGGCGCGTCGGGCCGCGGAACGCAAGCTCGATACCGCTCGCGTCCTGGTCGGTAATCGACCGAACGTGACTTATGAAGCCCTGGGTCCGGCAGCGGCCTCGGCGGGACTGCATGAGTTCGCCGAGCGAACCCGACCCGAGATGATCGTGATGGGCTCGAGTGAGCACAGCACCGTCGGACGGGTCTCGCCCGGCAGCACCGTGGAGCAGTTGCTCAATGGAGCTCCGGTCCCCATGGCCGTCGCGCCCCGGGGCTACCGGCGACGAGGTGGATCGATCCGCCAGATCGCCGTCGCGTTCGACGGAGGGCCGGAGTCCTGGAACGCTCTCGCCATCGCGTCCGGTCTGGCTCAACGGCTGGGTGGCTCCCTTCGGCTCGTCTGCGTGGCCACACGAGCTGCCGATGAGCAGCTGACCACGCTTGATCGCGCCGCCGCGGAGGCGCCGAACGGGGTCAAAGTCATCACCGAGCTGATCGTCGACGAGGTCCCGAGCGACACCTTGACAAATCTGCCCGGAGATCCCGACTTGTTGGTCTGCGGTTCGCGCGGATACGGGCGGGCTCGTCATGTCCTGCTCGGCTCGGTGTCAACCCAACTGGTCCGCAAGGCCGCCTATCCGGTCCTTGTGGTGCCCCGACTCGACACCACGTCCACCTCAGGAGTTTCGTGAAGAACCGTTTCAGCGCCGCCTTTCCCGCTCTCGGATTCGAGAATCCCAGTCCCGGGATCCTCGAGGTGATCATGACCAAACCCGGCCGACTCAACGCCGCAGACCGAAGCATGCACCGCCAACTGGCGGAAGTGTGGCCCGCCGTCAACGGTGACGCTGAGGTCGAGGTCGTGGTGGTCCGCGGCGAGGGTGGGGCGTTCTCGGCCGGCGGCGACTTCGACATGATCGACGACATCATCGCCGATTTCGGTGATCGCGCCACCATCTGGCGGGAAGCGCGGGACCTGGTCTACAACGTGATCAACTGTGACAAGCCGGTGGTTTCGGCGATCGAGGGGCCGGCTGTTGGCGCTGGTCTGGTCGTCGGCCTCCTGGCCGACATCTCGATCGCCGGCCGAAATGCGCGGATCATCGACGGTCATACCCGGATCGGGGTCGCTGCCGGCGACCACGCCGCCATTGTCTGGCCCCTCCTGTGCGGGCTGGCCAAAAGCAAGTACCACCTGATGCTGTGCGAGCCGCTATCCGGGGAGGAGGCGGAGCGAATCGGCTTGGTTTCGCTCGTGGCCGAGGATGGACAGGTGGCCGACAAGGCCCTGGAGATCGCGGTCCGACTGCGAGACGGGTCGGCTTCGGCTATCCGCTGGACCAAGTACGCGCTGAACAACTGGCTGCGCCTCGCCGGTCCGACGTTCGACGCATCCTTGGCCTTGGAGTTCCTCGGCTTTACCGGTCCCGACGCTCAAGAAGGAGTCAACGCGGCTCGCCAGAAACGCCGGGCGGTGTTCACCGGGCCGGCTCCTGAGTAGCAAGATCAGTCCGGGCCGAACCGAGGCACCATCGGGGTGCGCGGAGCGACCATGGATGCCTGGTAGACCTCGACCGCAAAGTCCTTGTACAGTTCCAGCACTTTGATCATGAACGAGTAGCTCGATTCCATGATCGCCTCGGGGTCACCCAATGCGTCCTGCATGAAGGTCGGCAGCTCATGGTAGAGGTTGAGATCGGGCAGCAACGGTGCGATGGCCTTCATCCAGGCCTGAAACGCCTCCGTGGCTCCCTGTTGCCAGCTAGTCAGGATAGTGAGGGTCTGGTCCTGCGCGCTCCGTACCGCATCTTCGAACGTGATCATTGCGGGTGCCTTCATGTCATTCATCTCTTCCTCATTCTCACGAAGTTATTGGGTGGGGGCCGGGGCGGCGACTGGCTTGGAGCCGACCGCGACCTGATGGCTTCGGACCCTATCCCAGACCGTTGGCTGGCCCCCGGGCCCGATCAAGAAACTCGATGATGTCGGCCGCTGGTTGCTCGGGAGCGTCGAAGAGGAACAGGTGGCCTTGGCCCTCGTAGATCTTGAGTTCCGCGCCGGGGATGAGGGCAGCGATCTGCTGGGAGTTGGCCACTTTAGCCATCGGATCCTCATCGCCGCACAGGACCAGCGTGGGCACGTCGAGGGTCGCTAGGAAGGGCAAGGAACTCCATCCCATCATGGCCATGATCTGGCAGCCCACTCCGAGCAGCGTCGCCCGGTGCGCCTCCCAGCCGGCGAGCTCGTCCTCGAACAGTCGCGGGTGCCGGCCGACCCGGCCGCGATAGATGATCGGAGCCGCCATCTCGCGAACCAGCGGAACCTGATACCGCAGCGGATTCGCCGCGGCGAGGATCGTGGCCAGATCCGCGGGGAAGCCGCCCACGCCGGCCGCCGTCCCGGCGAGAACCAGCGAGTTGACGGAGTCGGGAAAATCCTTGGCCAGCTGCTGCGCGATGGTGCCACCGAAGGAGAAGCCGAGCACATCGGCCCTGGCGACCTCCAGCACCTCGAGAGTGTCGCGATAGAACTCCGCGAGCTGCGCTGTGGACATGACGTAGTTCGGCGGGCTGGACAGACCCATCCCGGGATGGTCGATGCCGATCAGGTCGCGGTCCGGCAGCCGCCTGGTCAGCGGCTCCCAGGCCTCGAGACACGTACCCAGCCCGTTGATCAACAAGAGCGGGGTGCCGGCCGCTGGGCGTCGACGAACGCGGATCTTCAGGTCGTCGACGCGAAGGAACGTGTCCTCCATAGTCGAATACCGGACCTTCTTGATGATTGCCACAGTGGCGGATCCCATCTGGTCTTGAGCGAGCGCTTTGCGCCCAACTGATCGGTGCTTGCGTGTCGTCATGAGCCCTGTCGATATTCGCCAGTTCCGGCCGGACCCAAACCAACTCGTCCAACGTCAGCCTGCCCTGCAAGCACAATGAGCGTATCCCCAATGATCGGTTCGCGCGTCGCCGGCTCCTAGACAAGCGAACGTTCGGTCGATACGATCCCATTTGCGGAGTCGGCCAAGCAAGCCCGCAGGTCGGTGGACGGGTACCTCGCAGCCTCGCTGTGAGCACCAGGTCGCGTCGGCGCACACTGGCGACACCGCAAAAATAGCAAGAATAGTTCGGGGGATTCGATCGCCGTAGCTGAGTAGCGAGATACTCGGCCTGGCGAATTTCGCCATACTCGAACAGGCCTGAACAGGTGGGCCTGTCCGCGTCGTCAGGGAGGAACGAAAAGACCGATGCTGGAGCTATCGCCGAGAACGATTGACCTCGAGCCGATCGAGCGCGCGAGCCGAGACGAGATCGCCGAGGTGCAGCTGGAGCGGATGAAGTGGTCTTTGAACCACGCGTACAAGAACGTGTCGTTCTACCGGCAGAAGTTCGAGGACGCCGGCGTCCACCCCGCTGACCTGACAGAGCTGGCCGACTTGGCCAAATTCCCTTTCACCGTGAAAACGGATCTACGCGACACCTACCCGTTCGGCATGTTCGCGGTGCAGATGGATCAGATCCGACGAATTCACGCCTCGAGTGGGACCACCGGCAAGCCGATCGTGGTCGGCTACACCCAGAACGATCTGGACATGTGGGCCGGGGTGGTGGCTCGCTCGATCCGAGCGGCCGGCGGACGCCGCGGCATGATAGTGCACAACGCCTACGGATACGGGCTGTTCACCGGTGGTCTCGGTTTGCACGCGGGTGCCGAACGGCTGGGCTGCGCGGTCGTCCCGATGTCGGGTGGACAGACCGAGCGCCAGGTCCAGTTGATCACTGACTTCCGGCCGGACATCATCGTGGTCACACCCTCCTACATGATGACGCTGCTCGACGAGATGGAACGGTTGGGCATCGACCCGCGCAAGACCTCGCTCAAGGTGGGCGTCTTCGGGGCCGAGCCGTGGACCGAGGAGATGCGCCGGGAAATGGAGCAGAAGCTCGACATGCACGCCGTCGACATCTACGGACTGACTGAGGTGGTCGGTCCGGGGGTGGCCTGTGAGACCGTGGAGACCAAGGACGGCCTGCACATCTGGGAGGACCACTTCTATCCCGAAATCATCGATCCCCAGAGCGGTGAAGTGCTGCCCGACGGCCAGGTGGGTGAGCTGGTGTTCACCTCTTTGAGCAAGGAAGCCTTCCCGGTCGTGCGTTACCGCACCAGGGACCTCACCCGGCTGCTCCCCGGTACCGCCCGTTCCTTCCGCCGGATGGAGAAGATCACCGGTCGCAGCGACGACATGATCATCCTGCGCGGGGTCAACCTGTTTCCCAGCCAGATCGAGGAAATTCTCCTCGCCATCCCTGGCTTGACCGCGCAGTATCAGCTCGAGCTTCGCCGGAAGGGTCGGATGGACGTCCTCGACGTGAAGGTCGAAGCCCGTCCGCAAGTCATCGAACCGGACTGGGAGACGCTGGCCAAGCAGGTCAAGGGCCGGATCAAGGACGTGATCGGGGTCAGCGTCGG
>JAKDLH010000242.1 GCA_030452945.1 Microlunatus sp.
GGTCCCGACCGCTGGCTCTCCCCCGAGATCGAGACCGCCGTCCAGCTGATCGCCTCCGGCGCGGTCGTCACCGCCGTCGAGTCGGTCACCGGCCACCTGAACTAAGGAGTCCACTCACCACCCCACAAACCCGACTTTCACCGGATCGTGCGCCGACGGATGGAGGACCGATGAACGTAACACGCTTTTTCGTTTCATGAAGAGGGACGACACCGTCGGGTCCGAGCTCGATCCGCGTGCGAGCGGAGCGAGCACAGACAACACAGAAAGCGAGATCACCGTCATGGAAGGCTCCCGCCCCGTCCGCGCTCCGCGCGGCTCCACCCTCACCGCCAAGAGCTGGGCCACCGAGGCCCCGCTGCGGATGCTGATGAACAACCTCGACCCCGAGAACGCCGAACGGCCCGACGATCTCGTCGTCTACGGCGGCACTGGTCGGGCGGCGCGCGACTGGCGCTCCTTCGACGCCATGGTGCGCACTCTGCGGAATCTGGAGGCCGACGAGACCATGCTGGTCCAGTCCGGCCGACCGGTCGGGGTGATGCGGACCCACGAGTGGGCCCCGCGGGTGCTGATCGCCAACTCCAACCTGGTACCGGACTGGGCCACGTGGCCGGAGTTTCGACGGCTGGAGCAGCAGGGCCTGACCATGTACGGCCAGATGACCGCCGGATCGTGGATCTACATCGGCACCCAGGGCATCGTCCAGGGCACGTACGAGACGTTCGGCGCTATCGGGGAGAAGCGGTTCGGCGGCACCTTAGCCGGCACCTTGACCCTGACCGGCGGCTGCGGCGGGATGGGCGGGGCCCAGCCCCTCGCGGTCACCATGAACGACGGCGTTTGCCTGATTGTCGACGTGGACCATTCCCGGCTGCAGCGCCGGGTCGACCACCGCTATCTGGATGAGGTGGCCGACGATCTGGACGCGGCAGTCGCGAAGGCCCTGCAGGCCAAGGAGGAGCGCAAGGGCTGGTCGATCGGTGTGGTCGGCAACTGCGCGGAGATCTTCCCCGAGTTGCTGCGGCGTGGGGTGGCCATCGACATCGTCACCGACCAGACCAGCGCTCACGACCCGCTGTCGTATCTGCCCGAAGGAATCAGCGTCGAGGACTGGGCCGACTACGCGGCCAGCAAGCCCGAGGAGTTCACCGACCGGGCTCGCGCGTCGATGGCCAAGCACGTCCAGGCCATGGTGGAGTTCCAAGACGCCGGGGCCGAGGTGTTCGACTACGGCAACTCGATCCGCGACGAGGCTCGCCAAGGTGGCTACGAGCGGGCGTTCGAGTTCCCCGGCTTCGTCCCCGCCTACATCCGGCCGTTGTTCTGTGAGGGCAAAGGCCCGTTCCGCTGGGCGGCGCTGTCCGGCGATCCGGCCGACATTCACGCCACCGATAAGGCGGTGATGGATCTCTTCCCTGACAACGAACGCCTGCAGAAGTGGATGCGCGGAGCCAAGGAGCGGATCGCGTTCCAGGGGCTGCCGGCGCGGATCTGCTGGCTCGGCTACGGCGAGCGAGACCAAGCCGGTCTGGCCTTCAACGACCTGGTCGCCTCCGGGAGGATCAGCGCGCCGATCGTGATCGGGCGCGACCATCTGGACTGCGGATCGGTGGCCAGTCCGTACCGGGAGACCGAGGCGATGGCCGACGGCTCCGACGCCATCGCCGACTGGCCGCTGCTGAACGCGCTGGTCAACACCGCCTCCGGCGCGAGCTGGGTGTCGATCCACCACGGAGGTGGCGTGGGCATCGGCCGCTCCATTCACGCCGGTCAGGTGTCGGTGGCCGACGGCACCGAGCTGGCGGCCCAGAAGCTGGCCCGCGTGCTGTCCAACGACCCCGGCACCGGGGTGATCCGGCACGTCGACGCGGGCTACGACGCCGCGGTCGAGGTGGCGGCCGACCGAGGCGTCCGGGTACCGATGCGGGAGGGTGACTGAGATGCCTGGCGTGGTGACCTTCGACCAACTCTGGTCCGATCTGGCCGACGTCGGGCGCAGCCCAGACACCGGCGGTTATCGCCGGTACGCCCTGAGCGCGGAGGACCACCTGCTGCGCGAATGGTTCGCCGGTGAGGCCGAGAGGCGCGGACTCGATCTGGTCACCGACCGGATGGGCAACCAGTGGGCCTGGTGGGGCGACCCGGACACGACTCCGGGCGTGGTTACCGGCTCCCACCTGGACAGTGTGCCCGACGGTGGGGCCTTCGACGGCCCGCTCGGCGTGGTCAGCGCCTTGGCGGCGGTGGACCGGCTGCGTGCCGACGGATTCGTGCCCGCCCGACCGATCGGGGTCGTGAACTTCTCCGACGAGGAGGGCGCCCGGTTCGGCGTGGCCTGCGCCGGCTCGCGGGTGATCACCGGTGCGATGACCGCTGAGCGAGCGCTCGGACTCACCGACGAGCACGGGATCAGCATGGCCGAGGCTCTTCGCTCGGCCGGGCGTGACCCCGTACAAATCGGCGCCGACCCACAGGCTCTTCGCCGAATCGGCTGCTTCGTCGAATTGCACGTCGAACAGGGACGCGGCCTGATCGACCTCGACCAGCCGGTGGCTATCGGCACCGACATCTGGCCGCACGGGCGGTGGCGGATCGACTTCCCCGGGGAGGCCAACCACGCCGGCACCACCCGGCTGGTCGATCGCGAGGACGCCATGATCGGACTCGCCTCGACCGTGCTGGCCGCCCGGTCGGCGGCCACTACCCAGGACTGCGTCGCCACCGTGGGCAAGACCCTCATCGTTCCGGGCGGGGTGAACGCCATCCCGTCCTCGGCCACCGCCTGGCTGGACACCCGGGGCAGCGACGAGGCGGCAGTGCGCCGTACGGTCGCCGAGGTCACCTCAGCCGCCGAGCCGTTCGGCGCGAGGTTCACCGAGGAGTCCTGGACCCCGACCACCCGCTTCGATCCTGACCTGCTGCGGCGCCTGCAGCGTGTGCTGCCTGAGGCGCCGCTGCTGGGCACCGGGGCCGGTCACGACGCGGGGATTCTCGCCACCGCAGGGATCCCATCGGCGATGATCTTCGTCCTCAACCCGACCGGGATCTCCCACTCCCCCGCCGAGCACGCCGAGCGGGACGACTGCCTGACCGGGGTGGCGGCCCTGGTCGCGGTGCTCGCTGACCTGGCCGGCGAGCGGTCCTGATGTCCCGACCCGGCCCGGTCGATCGCCCCAGGCCGGTACCGATCGAGAGGCTTCGCTGATGACCACCACCACGATCACCGGAATCTCCGAGCTGGTCACTTGTGACGACAGCACGCCTGACCGGCTGGGCGTTCGTACCGACACGGCGCTGGTCGTCGACGTCGGTGCGAACACGATTCTCTGGCTCGGCGACGCCGACCACGTCCCCGCCACCGACAACCGGGTCGACCTCGGGGGCCGGGCCCTGACTCCCGGCTTCGTCGACACCCACAGTCACCTGGTATTCGCGGGCGACCGCTCGGCCGAGTTCGCCGCCCGGATGACCGGTGCGGCCTACGACGGCGGCGGGATCGCCAGCACGGTGGCGGCCACCCGGGCCGCCTCCGACGACGACCTGCGGGCGTTGATCGCCGGTCGGATGGCCGAGATGCGCGACCAGGGCACCACCACGGTGGAGATCAAGAGCGGCTACGGGCTCTCGGTTGACGACGAGGTGCGAGCGCTGCGGCTTGCCGCCGAGGTCACCCCTGAGACCACATTCCTGGGGGCCCACGTGGTGCCCCCGGAATACCGGGACCGCCGTGGCGACTACGTCGACCTGGTAACCGGGGAGATGCTGGCGGCCGTCACTCCGTACGCGCGCTGGGTCGACGTGTTCTGCGAGCCGGCGTCCCCGTACGCCTTCGACGGCGAGGAGTCCCGGGCCGTGCTGGAGGCCGGTCGAGACACCGGACTGGGTTTGCGGGTGCACGGAAACCAGCTCGGCCACGGTCCTGGCGTGCAGCTCGCCGTCGCGATGGAGGCCGCCAGTGTCGACCACTGCACCTACCTGTCCGGGGCCGATGTGGACGCCCTGGCCGACGCCGCCGACGTCACCGTGGCCACCCTGTTGCCGGGCGTGGAGTTCAGCACCCGGTCCCCCTATCCGGACGCGGCCCGACTGCTCCGGGCCGGGGTCTCGATCGCGCTGGCCACCGACTGCAACCCCGGCACCTGCTACTCCTCCTCGATGCCGTTCATGATCGCCCTAGCCGTCCGCGAGATGGGCCTGACCCCGGCCGAGGCCTTGTACGCCGCGACTCGGGGCGCGGCCAAAGCCCTGCGCCGCACCGACATCGGCCGGATCGTGGTGGGCGGCCGAGCAGATCTGGCGGTGATCGACGCTCCTAGCTACCTGCATCTGCCCTACCGGCCGGGGGTGCCGCTGGTCCGCGCCCTCGACCTCTGAGCTCCGACCCCCTGACCGCGTTTTGTACCGCTATCCACACTAGTTGTGGTTGATGCTCCTAAAGCCGGCGAACCCGGAGTCGGGGAAGAGTCAGCCGAAGTGCGCACCGCCCGCGACCGGATCGGGTGAGGCCTCAGCCTCGTCGTCGGTGAACGGCCGGGCGCTGCCGACGAAGCGCCGGATCTGGACGCCGGTGATCAACCGGTACGGGAAGACCGACCCCGCTGCGCGTCTCACCAGTCCCCCCTCCGGCAACGAAGTATCGGAGCCGACAATGATCACGTTGCCGAACCGCCGCCCCTTCAACGTGGCCGGCTCGGCTCCGTAGACGACGTGTTCGAACGACCTTGTCATCCCGGCCAGCACTCGCTTCGAGTACGCCAGTCCGCCGTGGTCGGTCACGTTGATCACCGCCACCCCGGCGGAGCCGATCACCCTCCGTAAGTCGGTGAGGAACTCCACCGTGGTCAGCTCGGCCGGAACCCGGGCGGCGACGAAGGCGTCCAGGATGACCAGATCGGCAAAGTTGTCGCGCATCGCCGCGATACCGGAACGACCGTCCACCGCTCGAATCTTGATGCCGCTTCGTCGGGGCAGTGGGAGTCGCTCGCGGACGAACTGGGTCAGCTCGGCGTCGGGCTCGAGCACAATCTGAGGCGAGCGCGGCCGGGTCGCGGTCACATAACGCGGCAGGGTGAGACCGGCCCCGCCGACGTGTACCACGCGGATACGCTCGCCGTCGGGAGCGATCTCGTCGATAACGTCGGCGATCCGCTGCACATAGTCGAACTCCAGCCGCCGGGGCTTCTCCAGATCGACATAAGACTGGTCGGTATCCCCGATCCGAAGCAGGTAGCCATCGCGACGCGCAGGATCTCCCGCCAGCGTCACGACGTGATCACCGGATCGTCCTACGACCTCCTCAGCCAGCGTCGGCTCCTACTTATGTGAGTTGGTGAGTCTGTACTTCTGTCAGCGTGTGCGCCCTTGCGCGCCGTCGACTCGCGCGTTCCGCCGATCGCATTATCCCAGAGCCGATGCGTCGATGCGGTCGCTCGGCCACTTCGTCGTAGAGCTCAACCTGCTTGCCCGCTGTTGTCGCTCCGGGGTTAAGAAAGGAGGCCGGGTGGGAATTCGGACGCGACGAAGAAACAC
>JAKDLH010000243.1 GCA_030452945.1 Microlunatus sp.
GGTGTGCATGGCGGGGGCGAACACCACCGGGCAGCGGGCAGTCAACAAGGTGGAGGTCAACAAGTCATCGGCCCGGCCGCTCGCGGCTCGGGCGAGCAGGTCGGCGGTCGCGGGTGCGACCATCACCAGGTCGGCGTCTTGTCCGAGACGGACGTGGGGCACCTCGTGCGCGTCGGCGAACACCGAGGTGTGCACCGGCCGCCCGGACAGGGCGGCCCACGTCGCCGCCCCGATGAACTGCAAGGCGGCAGCGGTGGGCACCACTGTCACCTCGTGGCCATCGGCCTGGAGGCGGCGCAACACCTCGCACGCCTTATACGCCGCGATGCCGCCGGCGACGCCGAGGACGACACGGCTCATCGAATCAGCGGGTCATTGGATCAGCAGGCCAGGGAATCAGCAGGTCAGGCCGGATTGTCGTAGGACGGAGTCTCCGCGGGCGCATCCGCCTCGTCCTCGGCGCCCTCGATGCAGGTCAGCACACCGGCGTTGACCTCGCGCAGGGCGATCGACAGTGGCTTCTCCTGAATACCCGTCTCCACCAGCGGCCCGACGTGGTCGAGCAGCCCTTCGCCGAGCTGGGAGTAGTAGGCGTTGATCTGGCGTGCCCGCTTTGCGGCGAACAAGACCAGTCGGTACTTGGAGTCGGAGTGGGTGAGGAGCTCGTCGATCGGGGGGTTGGTGATCCCCTCGGCGACCGCGGTGGAGTTCAAGAGCAATCCTTCATGTCGAGATGGGCGTCGGACTCAGGGTTTAGTCCCAAGTCGGGCACGCTGGAGCAGCCCGTATCGGCTACAGACCCAGTAAGTCTACCAAGTCCCCCACCGCCTGTGCGATGTCGCGGTTCACCACGGTCGTGTCGAACTCCTGCTCGGCGGCCAGCTCCGCTTCGGCGGTCTGCAATCGGCGCTCTCGCTGTTGCGCGGTCTCGGTCCCCCGGCCCAGGAGTCGGCGGACCAGTTCCTCCCACGACGGCGGCGCCAAGAACACCAGATAGGAGTTCGGCCACCTCCGTTTGACCTGTCGCGCCCCCTGGAGATCGATCTCCAAGACGGCCTCCTGGCCGGCGTCCATCGCCTTGAGCACGGGCGCGCTCGGTGTCCCGTACCGGTGGTGGCCGTGCACCACCGCCCACTCCAGCAGCTCGTGGTCGGCGATCATCTGATCGAACTCGACCTCGGAGACGAACAGGTAGTGCACCCCGTCCACCTCGCCCGACCGAGCGGGACGAGTCGTCGCGGACACCGAGACGAAGATCTCCGGGTGTTGCCGGTGGAGTTCGGCCACCACGGTCCCCTTGCCGACCGCGGTCGGACCGGAGACGACGGTGAGCCGAGATCGAGCCGAGGCTGCGGGGGGTGAGGTCACGTCCGCTTGCGAGGTGCGAACTCGGCGACCAGCGCGGAGGCCTGATGTCGGCCGAGGCCCCGCAGGCGACGGTTCGCGGCAATGTCCAAGCGCTTCATCACCCGGTCAGCGCGGACCGCTCCGACCCGGGGCAGCGACTTGAGCACGTCGACCACCTTGGCGTGGGCGATCACGTCATCGGTGTCGGCGATGGCCAACACCTCGGCCAAAGACAGCTCACCGGTTCGCAGTCGGTGCTTGACCGCGGCTCGCTGCCGTCGGGCGTGGGTCGCGGCCTGCCGCGCCTGCTGCCGCTGCTCGTCACTCAGCGGGGGAATCGTCACACTCGGTCCTTCGAGAAAGCCTGTCAGTTCGCCGCATCGGTAGCCAGCGAACTTACCTCACCGGCAGCATCGATCTCATCTGGCCCAGAATCCGCTCGGCCTGGCCGCGTAGGCGCACCGGGTCAGGACCGGCGCGCATCACCTCGCGGCTGGCCGCGGGCAGCACGTAGTCCAACGCGTCGCCGAATACCTCGGCCAGCCCGGATGCCCCACCCCCTTGCGCTCCGATGCCGGGTGCGAGCAGCGAGCCGTGCACCTGGTCGAGTCGCACGCCGGTCCGGCCGATGGTGGCCCCGACCACGAGCCCGACATGGCCGTGGGTCTGGCCCGCGTTGGCCGCCGCCGCCGCCGCCACGATCTCCTCGGCCACCAGTCGGCCTGACGCAGCCCGGGCGTGCTGCACCTGGGAACCTTCGGGGTTGGAGGTCAAGGCCAGCACGTAGACCCCGCGGCCGGTCTGCGCGGCGAGGTCCAACGCCGGGGCCAGGGAACCGAAGCCGAGGTACGGACTGATGGTGATCGCATCGGCGGCCAGCGGCGCGCCGTCGGCGAGATAGGCCGCGGCGTACGCGTGCATGGTGGACCCGATGTCGCCCCGCTTGACGTCCAGCAGGGACAGCGCACCGGCCGCGCGCAGGTCGGCGAGCACGCGTTCGAGCACGGCGATGCCGGCGGAGCCGTGCATCTCGAAGAACGCCGACTGCGGTTTCATCACCGGCACCAGGTCGGCCAGCGCGTCCACCATGGTCCGGGCACACGTCTCCAAGCCACGGGCTTCGACCGGCAGCCCCCACTGGCCCAGCACCGACGGGTGGGGGTCGATGCCCACGCACAGTGGTCCGCGTTCGGCGACCAGTCCGGCCAGGCGCGTTCCGTAGCCGATCATCGGATCTTCCTTTCGAGCCGGGCGTTCAGCGCGCCGATCAGACCCGGGCCGCCGTAGATGAACCCGGTGTAGAGCTGGACCAGCCGGGCGCCGGCGTCCACCAGGGCGACCCCGTCGTCGGCGGTCATCACCCCACCGACCCCGATCACCGGCAGCCGGGTGCGGTCCGCCAGGAAGGCGACCACCTCTCGGGCACGGATGGTCAGCGGTGCCCCCGAGAGCCCGCCGGGCTCGGTGGCCACCGACGCTTCACCGGGGTCGATCCCGATCCGGGACACGGTGGTGTTGGTCGCGATCAGGCCGTCCGCCCCGGCCTGCTCGGTGACGTCGACTACTTGTTCCAAGGCGTCGTAGGTCAGATCGGGAGCGAGCTTGACGAACAGCGGCACCGGGGTGGATCCGGTCCCCGCCAAGCGGGTCGACTCGGCGGTGAGAGCAGCCAGCAGACCGACTAGGGTGTCGGCGTCCTGCAGGGTCCGCAGCCCCGGCGTGTTCGGGCTGGACACGTTCACCGCGACGTAGTCGGCGTACGGGCTCAGCAGCCGCAGGGATCTCAGATAGTCCTCGGTCGCCTCCGCCAGCGGGGTCGCCTTGGACTTGCCGATGGAGACCCCCACCGTCAGGCCGACGCGCTGGTTGCCGCGCCGGATCCCGGCCGAGTCCAGCCGCGCGGCCAGTGCGGCCGCACCGTGGTTGTTGAAGCCCATCCTGTTGACGATGGCCCCGCTGCGCGGCAGCCGGAACAGTCGCGGACGGTCGTTGCCGGGCTGGGGCCGCGCGGTCACCGTGCCCAGCTCGGCGAAGCCGAAGCCGAGGGCCGCCCAGGCTGGTGTCGCGACCCCGTTCTTGTCCAGACCGGCCGCAACGCCGACCGGCCCGGCGAAGTCGATCCCGGCCACGCTCACTGGCCTCCGGTGCCGGGCCAGCAGACTCGCGGTCGGCACCCGCAACACCGGCGTACGCCCCAGCCGGGACAGCCAAGCCAGGGTCTGCTCGTGCACCCGTTCGGCGTCGCCCCGGTACGCCCGGAACAGCACCGGGCGGACGAGGCGACGGTAGCTCACGGCCGGGCGGGAGCCAACTGATCCGACCAGGACTGCAGCGAGCGGACCCCGACGTGACCCTCGCGGATCGCCTCGATGCCCTGGACGGCCGCGGCCAGGCCCTGCACGGTGGTCACGCACGGCACGTTCCGCAGCACCGCCGCAGTCCGGATTTGGTATCCGTCGGACCGGATCCGACCGTCCGGGCTGACCCCGTGCGGGGTGTTGAACACCAGGTCAACCTCACCGTCCAGGATCGCCTGCACGATGGTCTTCTCCCCGTCCGGACCGGGTCCGGCATTGTGCTTGCGAACCGCGCGCACTGCCACCCCATGCCGCCGCAGCATCGACGCGGTGCCCTGGGTGGCCAGAATCTCAAAACCCAGGTCGGCCAGCCGCTTGACCGGGAAGATCACGTACCGCTTGTCCCGATTGGCCACCGAGACGAACACGGTCCCCCGGCTGGGCAGTGGCCCGTAGGCGGCTACCTGGCTCTTGGCGAACGCGGTGCCGAACGCCTCGGCGACCCCCATCACCTCACCGGTCGACTTCATCTCCGGGCCCAAGATGATGTCGACCGAGATGCCGTCGATGGTGCGGAACCGGTTGAACGGCATCACCGCCTCCTTGACCGCGATCGGACCGGAGCCGTTCTCGTTGCCTCCGTCGCCGCTGCGGTGCAGCAGTCCCTCGGTCCGCAGCTCGGCGATGCTGGCGCCGAGCATCACCCGAGCGGCCGCTTTGGCCAGTGGGATGGCCGTGGCCTTGGAGACGAACGGCACCGTCCTGGAGGCCCGCGGGTTCGCTTCCAGCACGAACAGGGTGTCTGCGGCGAGCGCGAACTGGATGTTGAGCAAACCGCGCACGCCGATCCCATCGGCGATCGCGGTGGTGCACTGCCGAATCCGGTCCACCATCTCGGTGCCAAGGGTGATGGGCGGCAGCGAGCAGGCCGAGTCGCCGGAGTGAATGCCGGCCTCCTCGATGTGCTCCATCACCCCGCCGAGATAGAGCTCGGTCCCGTCGTAGAGGGCGTCGACGTCGATCTCTACCGAGTCGTCGAGGAACTCATCGACCAGCACCGGATGCTCCGGGGACACCTGGGTCGCGCGATCGATGTAGGACGCCAGCGTCGCCTCGTCGTAGACGATCTCCATCCCGCGGCCACCAAGCACGTAGGACGGCCGGACCAGCACCGGATAGCCGATGGTGTCCGCGATCGCCCGTGCCTCATCGAACGATCGGGCCATTCCGTGCTTGGGGGCGGGCAAGCCCGCCTGGGCCAGCACCGAGGAGAACGCCCCCCGTTCCTCCGCCAAGTGGATGGCCTCGGGGCTGGTTCCCACGATCGGCACCCCGGCATCCTTCAGGGCTTGGGCCAAGCGCAACGGGGTCTGACCGCCGAGCTGGACGATCACTCCCGCGATCGGGCCGGCCGCCTGCTCGGCATGCACGACCTCGAGAACGTCTTCCAGGGTCAGCGGCTCGAAGTAGAGCCGATCGGCCGTGTCGTAGTCGGTGGAAACGGTCTCGGGGTTGCAGTTGACGATGATCGTCTCGTAGCCGGCACCATCATTGTCCGGCGCGCTGGACAGTGCCATGGCCGCGTGCACGCACGAGTAGTCGAATTCGATCCCCTGCCCGATCCGGTTGGGACCGCTGCCCAGGATCAGCACCGCGGGACGGCTTCGCGGCTCGACCTCGGTCTCCTCGTCGTAGCTGCTGTAATGGTACGGCGTCCGCGCGGCGAACTCGGCCGCGCAGGTGTCCACCGTCTTGTAGACCGGACGGACCCCGAGCGCCCAGCGCACCCCCCGCACCACGTCCTCCCGCAGATGCCGCAGGTCAGCGATCTGACGATCGGAGAAGCCGTGCCGCTTGGCGGTCCGGAGCAACTCCGC
>JAKDLH010000244.1 GCA_030452945.1 Microlunatus sp.
GCCGGCGTCGACCGGCTCAGGAGGTGATGACCCGCAGCCGGACGGTTTCCGCCAGGTCGTGCAGCTTCGCCACCGCCTCTTCGGCCAGTGGTCCGGCGACATCGGTGATCACGTACCCGAGGTCCCCCCTGGTGGACAGCATCTGACCCTCGATGTTGACCATGGAATCGGCCAGCACCCCGTTCACCGTGGCCAGTACCCCCGGCACGTTGTGGTGGACATGCAAGATCCGGGTCCGGTCCCCTCGATCGGTGGCCACCGGCGGCATATTGACCGACATGGTGGTGTTCCCGGAGCCGACGTAATCGCGGAGCTTGCCCGCGACGAACCGGCCGATGTCCTCCTGCGCCTCCTGGGTGGAACCGCCGATGTGTGGGGTCAGGATGACGTTCGGGATGCCTTGCAGACAAGAACTGAACGGATCGCCAACGACCTTGGGCTCGGCGGGGAACACATCGACCGCGGCGCCGGCGATGTGACCGCTCAGCAGATGTTCCCGCAGGGCGCCATGGTCGACCACGATGCCCCGACACAAATTGAGGAACAGACTGCGTGGACGCATCAGGGCGAACTGCTCGGGCCCGAACATGCCGGCGTTCCCCGGCCGCCCGTCGACATGCAGGGAGATCGTCTCCGCCTCGGTGAGGAGCTCCTCGAGACTGTGGCAGCGCCGGGCGTTGCCCAACGCCAGCTTGTCGGCCACGTCGTAGAACAGCACCCGCATGCCAAGGGCTTCGGCCACCACCGACAGTTGGCTGCCGATGTTGCCGTAGCCGACGATGCCGAGGGTGCGGCCGCGGACCTCGTGGGCCCCCCACGATGACTTGTCCCAGACGCCGTTGTGCATAGCGGTGTTCTTGTCGGTCAGGCGTCGCGCCAACGAGATGATCTCGGCGATGACGAGCTCGACCACGCTGCGGGTGTTGGAGAACGGTGCGTTGAACACCGCCACCCCGTGGGCCGACGCGGCGTCCAGCTCGATCTGGTTGGTGCCGATGCAGAACGCACCGATCCCCAGCAGGCCGTCGGCCTGATCCAACACCTCAGCCGTCACGGTCGTCTTGGACCGGATGCCCAACAGCTGGACGTCGTTCAAGGCCGAGACGAGCTCATCGGAGTCGAGCGCCCCCTTGACCGCGCGGACCTCGATACCGCGTTCGCTCAGCAGCCGTTCGGCCTCGGGGTGGATGTTCTCCAGCAGCAGCGCTCTCATGATTCCCTTGTTCTCGATGACCGACGCTCACCTGTCCCAGGCCGCGTCGGCGGTCCAGTGTAAGAACACTCGGGTGGAGCTGGCATTCCCGTCTCGCGTCGTCGGTGGAGATTACGACCGATTGCCGACCGTCGGCAGCACGACATCAGTACGGACGCACTGCATGCCATGGCCCGCCGGGTGCAGCGACTCCGCTCCGAAATCGACGAACACGACCCTGACGCTGGCCGGCCTGGTCGCGCGGGTCAATGCGGCACTGACCCAGGCTCAAGGCGTCCGCGTCCGCGTCCGCGTTGGCGTCGGCGTCCGCCGCCGCGGCTTCGCCGGTGATGCGGTCGGGGTTGTCGCCGGCGGTGATCAAAGGTGCAGGCACCAGCCAGCGCCAGCAGGTGCGACGCCCAGGAAACGTCGCACCTTGGCAGTGATCAGGGAACGGTGATGTCGATCGGAGGTGCACCGGCCTGGGTGAGCTCCTTTGCCAAGCCCTGTGTCCAGGGTGCGGGGTCCAGTGGTGCACGCCGCCCACCGTCGACCACGAGGACTGCGTACTCCTTGGCTTCCTCGACACGGAAGTTCGCACCGTGTGCACGCAGGACGCGTTTGGCGGTGCTGAGGTCTTGGGGAGCGACCGTGACCGCGAGATCGACTCCGACGGGGCGGACGATCTTTTGCGCGGACTTTTCGGCTCGTGTCTCGGCCTTGGCGCGTGCCGCGGATCCGGCTTCAAGCGCAGCCTGGGCTCGGCGCTTGTCCATCGCCAGTACGCCGCGTGAGGTCATCATGGCGTTGTAGAGCAGTTTCGCTGTGCCGTTGGTCTGGGCTCGGTAGTTCGGGTCGATGGAAAAAACGGTCACCTGGCCTGTTCCCACTGGTTCACTGATCTCGGCTGCGGTCGTTCCGAGTTCCTCGGCGCCCTTCTGGAACCCGGAGACGTACCAGTCTGGCGAGTCCACGGCCGGGTAGGAGGCGATCACGTTGGCTGGGTTCGGAGAGCGCATCACCGAGTTTTGATCGTAGAGCACCCAGGCGGTCTGACCGACACCGGTGGTGAAAGCAGAGTTGGGTTTGATCTGGGCCCGAAAGAGGGTGCCGGGGGCCTGGCCAGTGGGGTTTTCCAGTACTGCGGTCGAGAGGCCTATTGAGGTTGCCAACTCGGCGCCACCGGCCCAGCCAATGTAGTGGCCGCCGCTGTTGACCCAGGTTCGTAGGGCTTCCTGGCCGTCGGTACCCATCAGGTCCTGCATCTCTTGAGCTCTGCCGTCGGGGGCCAGCAGCACGTCGAAGCGTGCCAGAGTAGTGGCGTTGACCTGGGTGGGATTCACCGTGGTTCGGGGAATCTTCCAATCCCGGTCCAGGCGCCAGCGCAGCCAGCCGGCGCTCTGAGACGGCCGGAACGGGCTGCGATCAAGGCTCAGGATGCCCACACGGGGCAGGCTCGAGGGCAGTTGCACACGCGGGACCCGCTGCGGCGGCAGCACCTCTAATGCGCGTCCCTCCCTGAGGTCAGCGATCTTGGCGCCGGTGTAGCCGCCGGTCAGGTTGGCGGTCAGGGCCTCGCTCCAGCCGCTCACATCGTAGAAGTAGGGGAACGGCACATAGGTGTCTTCGTTAAGCATGGCCTGGATCCAGTGCTTTTGGGCCTGGTTCATCGAGATCCAGTATGTGCCGGTCGGCATCACCGTGGCGCGTGCAGATCGTCCGTAGGCGCGATAGTCAGGCACGCGCACCGGCTTGGTCAGCCGCTGCACTTGAACCCCCGCCTGCTGCAGCCGGCTTACGGTCGTGGCCAGGTCACGGCGCTTGCTGCGGTCATCGGAACGCAAGAAGTAACCACACACCCGAACGTTCGGCACCTCGAACTGCACGGTGTTGCCAGGGTTGTACACCTTGTTGGGTTGCAGCAGGCACTGCTTGCCCTGCCGGGCGGCCTGCTTGTAGGTGGCGTGCCAACCGTTGAGGATGCTGCGGTGTCGCGAGGCCCCAGCGTAGAGCGAGGTCATACCGCTGAGGTAGTGCTTGTACGTCTTGGCCGAGTACTCTGCCTGCCCGCCCGCCTCGAACGTCATCCCGGCAGCACCGAAACGGGTCGTCGGGGTGGTATCGCCAAACCCCTGGAAGAACAGGTCGAAACCAGCCTCGAAGGTCTCAAAGTCGATCCCTTGAGAGACGAAGGCCCCAGCGTTCGCGGAACCATAAACGTTGTTAATCCAGTTCAGCGACTGCTGGGAGGTCTCATGGTACACAGGGTCGGAATTGGGTGGGAAGAAGTAGCCACTGCCACCCATCTCGTGTTCATCGACGTAGAGCTGCGGTGGGTACTTCTCCAACAAGTCCAGCTTAGTCGCGGTCTCGGGTTGCGTGCGGGCGAACCAGTCGCGGTTCATGTCGAAGGCGTAGCTGTTCTCGCGAGTATCGGCGTTACGCCCGTCCGGGTTTTGGGTCGGGATGAATCCGACCAGCGCGTTCTTACGGATGGTGGTCGCCACGCAGTCGGTGCGGTCCGCAAGCTCATAGAGCATTCGCAGGTTTGCATCCGCCCCCGACGGCTCGTTGCCGTGCACGTTGCCCGACATCCATAGAATCAACGGCATCCGCTGTTTAATAACCCGCGCCTTGGAAGCCGACAGGCCCGGTTCGCGCAGCCGGGCGGCATCGGCCGAGATCTGTTTCAACCTGGCCGGCGAGAGGTTACTGTTGTTGCTCAGCAGCGCGTAAGGCAATTTGGTTCCTCGTGCGGTTCTGCCGAAGGTGCCGCTCACTACATGGTCGCTGGAGCGGCCGACCACACGCACATATCGATCGATCTGATCCGTGGTTGCTCTTTGCGATCCCAGCTCGAACCCCAGCACCTTCTTGGGTGTGGGCACCTTTCCACCGAACTGCGGGGTGGTGCTCACCGGACTACAACGACCCGCTTTGATAGCCGTCGCCGGCTGTGGTGAGACCGAGGCAGCAGGACCCGCAAAGAGCCCCATCCCCGCCAAGACCGTGAGAGAGACAGCGCTAACACCGATTTTTCCGAGAAACATCTGGGGGCCTCGATCCGGTAGCGGGAGCGGTCCGAATCCGCTCCTCACACACGCCAGTGATCTCGGATACTAGGTGCCGAGGACGTCGTCGTCAATGAATAGTCAGCGTCGAGTTCTGTCAAACACGGATAGCTCTGAGTGCCGACCAGAACGGTGTGGGACTAGCAAACCCTTGTCGGTCTTTCGCAGCCCCAACGGTCGCAACCCATATACGCGCCGGCGAGATGGACACCGTCGTCGACTACATACTGCGCTGCCCACACCTCGGCCATGCTGAGGACCGTCGTGAGATAGAACCAACCAGCCGACGACGAAACCACAGCCGCTCAACTCTATTGGTCTCATCCTCTTGAACAATTCCGGGCGCCCACCAAGCCTCAGCGACGCCACCAGCCAGCTCACCACCGGTAGTCGGGCCGAGTGCCGGATCACCGCCCCGGGCCCTGTCAACAGCGCCGCCACCGCATCAGCAGCCGATGCACGACCTCAGACGCAACTTCGGCCCAGTCGGCCCACTGGGATGGTTACCGGCGGACGCAGACAGACCCATGACAGAGAAAGCCCTCAGATGCACCCATGGCCATGGCCTGTGTGCTCCAGAGGCGGCGTCGATGGCCTCGACGTGAGCAGCACAGCTCAGAAACTCCTATCCTGGCGGAGTCACGCCGGCGAGTTCGCAATACCCCCGCCAGGGACCGCGTGTCACGGCGGCCGTCAGCGCGCCGAAGCACGCGTCGACCGTGACGTCGGCGGTGACTTCCAGCAGCCGGTCGAGTGCGCCGAGCACGGCCCTCGGATCGGTCGGGTCCGGTTGTCGCGCCGAGGCCAGGCAGAAGAACGTGTCACCGTCGGTCATGCCGTGCGCCGGGCGTACCGACCGGGCCAAGCCGTCGTGGGCGATGGCCGCCACCTTGCCGGCCTGGGCCTTGGTCAGGGTCAGGTCGGTGAGTACGACACCGATAGTGGTGTTCAACGGTCGCCCGGCCAGCCCGCGGGCCGCCGTCAAGGCGTCGCAGCCGACCCGGTCCGGGCGCTCAAGTCGGCTACGCCGGTCCGACCACAGACCTCCGGAGTCGGGATCGACCGGTGAGCCAGCAGCGTTTACCACCACCGCCACGCCGACCCGGCCCGCCGGTCCGTCCTCGCCAAGGCTCAGATCGGCCTCCACATAGCCGAAGCCACCCTT
>JAKDLH010000245.1 GCA_030452945.1 Microlunatus sp.
CTGGCGGTGCAAATGTTCGTCAGCGCGGCAGTGGGCCTGGGCGTCGCGATGGCCTTGACCCGGGGCATCGCCTCGAGGGGAGCAAGGGGGGTCGGAAACTTCTGGGTGGATGTCGTCCGGGCCAGCCTGCGCCTGCTCTTGCCGGGGTCGATCATCGCGGCTCTCGTGTTCCTCGCCGGTGGGGTGGTGCAGAACTTCACCGGCTTCACCGACGTCTCCACGCTCGCAGGTGGCCCGCAGACCTTGCCTGGCGGGCCAGTGGCCTCCCAGGAGGCGATCAAGATGCTCGGCACCAACGGTGGGGGGTTCTTCAACGCCAACTCGGCACATCCGTTCTCCAACCCCGCTCCCTGGACGAACGCGTTCCAGATCTTCCTGCTGCTGGTGATCCCCTTCGCACTGCCGCGCACCTACGGCCGCATTGTCGGCGACCGGCGACACGGTTACGTGCTGCTGGCGACGATGGCGACGCTGTTCCTGTTCGCCTTCGCCTTCCTCACCTGGGCCGAGGCGGCGGGCCAGGGCACCGCGCCACAGCTGGCCGGGGCCGCACTGGAGGGCAAGGAGCAACGCTTCGGCGTGGTCGGCTCCACCTTGTTCGGCACCGCCACCACCGGCACGTCCGGGGGTGCGGCGAACTCGATGTTCGACTCCTACACCGCGTTGGGCGGGCTGGTACTGATCCTCACGATGATGCTGGGCGAGGTGTCGCCGGGCGGGGTCGGCGCGGGCCTCTACGCGATTCTGGTGCTGGCGATCATCACGGTCTTCCTCACCGGGCTGCTGCTGGGTCGGGCGCCGATGCTGCTCGGCAACAAGATCCGCACGCGTGAGGTGAAGCTGGTCAGCCTCTTCATTCTGGTGATGCCGGCGCTGGCGCTGACGGGGATGGCGATCAGTTTCGGCATACCGGCGCTGCATCGTGAGATGCAGGCCAGCATGGGCAACGACGGGCTGCATGGTTTCACCGAGGTGCTCTATGCCTTCATCTCCGCGGCGGTGAACAACGGCTCCGCGTTCGCCGGCCTCAACGCCAACACGCCGTGGCTCAACATCGCCCTCGGCGTGATCATCCTGCTCGGCAGGTTCATCCCGATTGCGCTGGTGCTGGCGTTGGCAGGATCGTTCGCCGAACAGGACCGAGTCCGGACGACGGCAAGGGAGCTGCCGGTGCACCGTCCCCAGTTCGTGTTGCTCCTGATCGGGGTCATCCTGGTCATCGCGCTGCCGATGTTCCTGCCCTTTTTGATAGTCGGGCCGCTCGCGGAGGGACTCGGCTGATGGGGTTGACGGCTCCCTCCCAGGCGCCTCCTGTCGGTCCTCGCCCGACCGACGGTCGGCGGGTTCGCTTCCGGAGTTGGTTCGACACGAGCGGTGCCGTGCTCCTCCAGGCCGTACGCAGGATGGACCCACGCAGCCTGTGGCGCAACCCGGTGCTCTTCCTGGTACTCGGCGGGGCGGTGGTGACCACGGCGGTCGCGGTCGTTGACCTTCTCGCCGCCGGCGACACCTCCTCCGGCGGGACCTCGTTTCCGCCGGGGTTCGACTGGGCGTTGGCGTTCTGGCTCTGGGCCACACTGTTGAGCGCCAATGTCGCCGAGGCCCTCGCGGAGGGCCGCGGACGATCCGAGACCGCGGCGCTGCGCCTGCGCCTGGAGAGTACGACGGCCCACCGGGTCCGGTTCTACGACCCGGTCGGCGACCCGGGTGCCTTCGGCGCACAGGACGAAGAGATCGAGTCCACGCAGTTGCGGCCTGGTGACGTCGTCGTGGTGGAAGCCGACGAGATCGTGCCGACCGACGGTGAGGTGGTCTGGGGTTCGGCGTTGGTCGACGAGTCGGGGACGACCGGTGTCTCCGAGCCCGCCATCCGGTCCACCGGCGGTGATCGCAGCTCGGTGACCGGTGCGACGAGGGTGCTCTCGGACCGGATCGTCGTACGCGTCACCGCCCGTCAGGGCGCCACCGTGGTGGACACGATGATCGACCTGGCGGAGGGCTCGGTACGCCAGAAGGCGCCCACAGAGCTGGCCCTGTTCGCCTTCCTCGCGTCGCTGTCGCTCTCCTTCCTGTTGATCGCGCTCACCCTGAACTCGGTGGTCTCGCCGGTCGCCCCGAAGCTCTCGATCCCCGTGCTCGTGACCATCGTGGTCTGCCTGATCCCCGCAGAGATCGCCGCCCTGTCGGCGGTGACCGGGATCGCCGCGATGTCCCAGCTGCTCAAGCGCAACGTGCTCGTCGACTCCAGTCATGCACTGGAGACCGCGGGCAACATCACCACGGTGCTGCTCGACAAGACCGGCACCATCACCGAAGGCAACCGCCGCGCCACCGAATTCGTCGCGATGGCGACCGGCTCGCGGGCCGAACTCATCCGCGCGTCCGTGCTGGCCTCGCGCGACGACCCCAGTCCGGAGGGCATCTCGACGCTGGCCCTGGCCGGCGCGGACCGGGTCGGAGAGTACGAGGTCGGGGAGCACGAGGTCGAGGGCCGGGTGGTCGTCCCGTTCACCGCCAAGACGCGCATCTCCGGCAGTGACCTGCCCGACGGGACTCAGATCCGGAAAGGATCGGACCAGGCGATCCTGGAGTGGATCCGGGCATCCGGTCATGAGCTGCCACAGCCGGTGATCGATCACCTGCGCAGCCGGACCGAGCCGATCGCCCGTGCCGGCGGGTCCCCGTGGGTGGTGGCGATCAAGCCTCCGCACGCGACGCCCCGCGTCCTCGGAGTGATCCACTTCCAGGATGTGATCCGCAGCAGCGTTCGTGCCCAGATCGGCCGGGTCCGCGCGCTCGGCATCCGTGTCATCCTGGTCACCGGTGACAACTCGATGACCGCCGATGCCATCGCCAAGGACGTCGGCGTCGACGATGTCCGCGGCGACGCGTCACCGACTGACAAGCTGCGGCTGGTCACCGAATTGCAGACGCAGGGCCAGCTGGTCGCGATGGGCGGCGACGGCAGCAACGACGCGGCCGCGATCGCCAAGGCCGACATCGGCGTGGCCATGAACTCCGGGGCCACAGCGGCCAAGGCAGCCGCCAACATGATCATCCTGGACGACGACCCGACCCGGATCCTCGACATCATCGAGATCGGGCGCCGCCAGATGGCGACTCGTGGAGCCCTGGTCATTTTTAACCTGGCCAACGACCTGGTCCGCTACTTCACCCTGTTCCCCGCCCTGTTCGTCGGCGCCTTCCCCGGCCTGGACGCCCTCAACGTGTTGCGGTTGCACTCGCCGGCCTCGGCGATCCTGTCGACGGTCATCTTCGGCGTCGTCGTGATCGGGATCCTGATCCCGTTGGCGCTCGTGGGTGCGCCGTACCGGACGGTCAACCTGAGCAAGGCACTCAGCCGCAAACTCCTGTACTACGGTCTTGGCGGTCTCGTCGTCGCTGCGGCCGCGATCAAGCTGATCGACCTCGCCGTCTCCATCTTCCCCGGCTACTGAGAGTGCTTCGATGACCCGTCTCGACTCCAAGCTCCGCACCCTCGGGATCGCGGCCCGGCTCACGCTGGTCCTCACCGTCGTGCTCGGGGTGCTCTACCCGCTGCTGATCACCGCCGTGGGGCAACTCGCCCTCGAGTCGCATGCGAACGGCTCACTGGTCCGCGACCGAGCCGGCGGGGTGGTCGGTTCGCGCCTGATTGGCCAGTCCTTCACCGACGCCGACGGCAAGCCGTTGCCGCAGTACTTCCAGTCCCGGCCCTCCGCTGCCGGCGACGGCTACGACCCAACCGCATCAGGCGGATCCAACCTTGGCCCCGAGAGTGCACGCTTGATCGAAGCGATCCGGGAGCGGAAACGCGCGATCGCCGCGTTCAACCGCGTGCCACCGTCGGCGGTCCCGCCCGATGCCATCACCGCGTCGGGCTCCGGACTCGACCCCGACGTCAGCCCGGCATACGCCGCGATCCAGATCGAGCGGGTCGCCCGCGCACGCGCATTGGACCCGGCGACAGTACGGCGTCTGGTGGCCGCCCACACCCACGGACCCGACCTCGGCTTTCTCGGCGAACCCCGGGTAAACGTCCTGACCCTCAACCTGGCGCTCGATCAGCTCAGCCCATGAGCCGCGCCGAGACCACTGCGCGAGCGTCGCGAGTACAACAAGAGCAGACGGTCCCACCTCGGCGGTGACATGCTCACGATGGAGTCGCGTACCCGATCGAACGCGGCGTTCAAGTACCGCGAGCCGCAGCCATCCTCATCGCCGGCGAACCAGACTCGCCACCCGGGTCCGGTGCGCCGACATCCGCGCCCAGACGGCTCCTTGGAACGCCAACGTCAGCCAACCCGCCACAGCCATCCCGGTCAGGTTGATGGCCAGTTGCAGGGCGCTGCCCCCGACCTCGTCGGGCAGACCGAACGCGAGCCCCAAGGCGACGTTGGCAGCAGCCGGGATCGTGGTCACCGAGATGAACACTCCCGACA
Source organism: Microlunatus sp. (assembly GCA_030452945.1). Classification (GTDB taxonomy): domain Bacteria; phylum Actinomycetota; class Actinomycetes; order Propionibacteriales; family Propionibacteriaceae; genus Microlunatus. The sequence continues at coordinate 4,443 of JAKDLH010000245.1, forward strand.
GGCCCCCGACCCGTGCTGAGGTTAGCGAGAGCACGCCGGCCGCCGCGGCGATCACCGCGACGATGAAGGACCACTTGTCAGGGGTGTAGATGAACGCGGTTTCCGGTCGAGGTCCGGTTACCTCGGCCAGCGTGACCCACCCCAGCGCTCTGCCGACCAGAAAAGCGACCAACGTAGACGTGATGCCGACCACGAACCCGGCCGCCAGGGTGCGAGCGGCGACACGAAGTAGCGAGAACCGCCGGCGCACCAAAGCAACGCCGAGCGCGGCGACCGCGCCGAACTCCGGTCCGAGGATCATCGCCCCGATCACCAAGATCTGGGAATCAAGGATGATCGCCACGCCCGCGAGCAGGGTAGCCAGGCTCATGAACGTCACGAATGTCCAGTTGAGCTCGGACTCCTCGTAGGCCCGCTGGGTGACGTCGGCCCACACCACCGCGTCTGCGCTGCTCCCCGGTGCGAGCTGTTCGGCACGCCGTCCCGGGCGCGACAGCCACGTCCTCACCGGTTCGACGTGAATGCTGCCTGCTTCGTGGACCCCGAGGTCACGGAGTGCATCCACCAGGTCGTTGGCTGCCTCCCGGGGCACCTCGGCCCAAATAACGTCGCCGGGCGGACGCAGTGAGGCACCCCGCACCACAGCGAGGCCACTGACTGCCGGATCCTCTGACAACACCGCGAGCACCTTGTCCGTCAGAGCCGCTTGCGTGGTGACCTGGAATTTGAGCATCGACATAGTCTGTCGCACCGGCATCTTCGGGGGCGGGTCTCAGCGGGGTTGCGACTTGACGCGTTGGAGTTCGGCTCGGTCGTTTGGACCCTCCACCGTAGGAGTCGTCGACGATCAGTGGTCAGGTCGGAGCGGACTGATCAACGGGTGGAACGTCACATGATGTCGGTTCCGAGTGCGGCACCCATCTGGTCTGCCAACAGGACCGCTACCTTGCGTTGCTCCACCGAGGGATAGGCGATCTTGTCAGCTG
>JAKDLH010000246.1 GCA_030452945.1 Microlunatus sp.
TCCAACAGCTGAGCCGACCCGAACGACCCACGTTTGCGCGCAATCGCCCCCATCCGACAGCTGAGCGACCATCGGCGAAGCCGCCGGGACAGGCAGCTCCACCACCCCGGCGTGTCCACAGCAAGAGAACTTATCCACAAGCGATCTTGGACTCTTTTACCCGTCGTCGGGCAGAACTCTCTTATGACCCATGTCGCCAACCCTTCCGAGAGCCCCCCGCTCGACGTTTGCCGTCCGTTCAGCCGGGATGAAGCACGCATGGCCGGTATCGGAGTGTCACGCCTGCTCGGTGGAGAGTTCCATCGTGTCTTTTACGACCAGTACGTGAGCACGACCATCCCTGTCACGACCAGACTGAGAGCGGCAACCGCGCTGGGGCTGTGCCCCATGGGTGCCTTCGCCAGCCATCACACCGCTGGCGAACTCTGGGGCGGCGTCGTACCGCCGACCTCCGACACGCATGTGAGTGTGCCCCGTGCACGGGATCGCCGAGCACCGCGCGGGATCAGGGCTCATCTCTCGACCCTGCAACCGGTGATCTGCACCCTCGGCGACCTCCCCATCACCTCACCAGAACAGACATTCCGCGATCTCGCGTCTTGGGCCGACCTCGTGGAGTTGGTCGTGTTCGGTGACAGCCTGATTCGATCCGGTGCGACCACCCTCCTTGGACTGCGGGAAGCCTCGAAACGCTGGTCCGGAGGTGGATCAGCCCGAGCACGCCGCGCCGTGCGATACGTACGTGCTGGCGTCGATTCGGCGATGGAAACCCGGCTCAGGATGCTGTTGGTCCTGGCGGGGTTGCCAGAGCCCACGGTGAACCACGTCCTCGAACGAGGCGACGGTGGCTGGCGTTACCGCTTCGACCTCTGCTATCCGGATCTCAAACTCATCGTGGAGTACGACGGGAGACAGCACGCCGAGAACGATGCACAGTGGCGCAAGGACCTGATCCGGCGCGAGTGGCTGGACCGTAACGGCTGGCGCATCATCGTCGTCACCGCAACCGGCGTCTACGCTCATCCGCTCGACACGCTCGAGCGAGTGCGGGACGCGTTGCGAGAGCGAGGGGGCCGGATTCCCTCGCGCTTCCGCCCCGACTGGCCGCGGCACTTCCCCGGCCGATCCTGACGGGGCTTGCGTCCTGACGGGGCTTGCGTACAGGTGCGTGCGATTGCTCGCAAACGTCGGACACACAGCCCCACACCAACCACAGGTGCGTGCGATTGCTCGCAAACGTCGGCCACACAGCCCCACATCAACCACAGATAAGCGCGATTGCTCGCAAACGTCGGACACACAGCCCCATACCAACCACAGATACGCACGATTGCTCGCAAACGTCGAAACCGGCCGGGCTTGGCCGGGTGCTCAGTCCTCCGAGGGCGCCGTGTCGGATCGAATGTCAATCCGCCATCCGGTCAGCCGGGCCGCCAGTCGAGCGTTCTGACCCTCGCGGCCAATGGCCAGGGACAGCTGATAGTCCGGCACCACGACCCTCGCCGCCCGGGCGGAGGAGTCCACCACGGTCACCGAGGACACCTTGGCTGGGGACAACGCATGACCCACGAAGCTGGCCGGATCCGCCGACCAGTCGATGATGTCGATCTTCTCCCCGTTCAACTCGTGCATCACCGCGCGCACCCGTTGACCCATCGGCCCGATGCACGCGCCTTTCGCGCTGACGTCCCGGGTGTGGGAGTGCACGGCGATCTTGCTGCGGTGTCCCGCCTCGCGGGCCACCGCATTGATCTCGACGGTGCCGTCGGCGATCTCCGGCACCTCGAGTCGGAACAGCTTCTCCACCAGACCGGGATGGGTTCGCGACACCACCACCTGCGGTCCGCGCAGTTCCCTCCGCACCGACACGACATAGACCTTCAGCCGGGTGCCGTGGGTGTAGGTCTCCCCCGGCACCTGCTCCGACGGCGGCATGATGGCTTCGATCTTGCCGAGGTCGACCAGCACGGTGCGCGAGTCGCGACCTTGCTGCACGACGCCGGAGACGATGTCGCCCTCCACGCCGGCGAAGTGGCCGTACTTCTGCTCGTCCTCGGCATCGCGGAGTCGCTGCATGATCACCTGGCGCGCGGTCGAGGCCGCGACCCGGCCGAATCCGTCCGGGGTGCCGTCGTACTCACCAACGGTCTCGCCGTTCTCGTCCACCTCGGGGACCATCACCGCCACGTGACCGCTCTTGCGGTCCAGCCGGACGTGCGCGCCCTCCACGGCGCCGTCGGTCTTCTCGTAGGCGGTGATCAGGGCCTCCTCGATCGCCTGCACCAGCAGGTCGAGCGGTACGTCCTTCTCCCGCTCCATCAGGCGCAGTACGGACATGTCGATATCCATCTCAGACCTCCTCTGCGTCGGGCCGGTTGAACTCGATCTGCACCAACGCCTTGGCCACGTCCGGGTACGGCAGCCGACGGGCGATCCCGTCGATGTCGAGCTCGACCGCGTCGTCATCGCTGTCCACGACCCTCCCGGTGACCGACGATCCGTCAACCAGGGTCACCGCTACCAGTCGGCCGCGGTTTCGCCGCCAGTGCCGGGGCGCACTCAGCGGTCGGTTGATCCCACGCGAAGTGACCTCGAGAGTGTAGGGGCTGTTACCGACCAGCACACTGGAGTCGAGGGCGGTCGAGACGGCCCTGGTAGCGTCCGCGATCTCATCCAGGGACGGCCCGCGTCCCCGAGGTCCGTCGCCGTCCACGGTGACGCGCAGCAGCCGCCGCTTCCCGGCCGGGATCACGGAAATCTCCTCCAGTTCCAGGCCGACCTGCTGCAGGATCGGGGTCAGCAACGAACTGAGTTGGGTCTGGTTCATCCATCCTCCGTTGGCCCCGCGATCCAGTTTGGTTTAGCAGTTGTGTGAGTCGGGCGGTTGTGGTCGTGCTTAGTGCATCCTGCCACGCAGGGGGTGGTGTCGAACGCCTGGCCGTAACGAGCAGGTGCTCGGGTGCTGCGCAGCAGGTCATCGTTCGACCCCACCTCCTCAGCTCAGCGCTGGTGATGGGCGGCGTACTCGGCCCGAACCTCGCTGCGCCAGTGCAACAGATCCGACCGCAACTCGCGCAGCCGGGCAGGGTCAGCGTCGGAGATCAAGTTGTGCCGCTCGCCGGGATCGCTGGCCAGATCGAACACCTCGTCTGGTCGGTTGCCGAAGTGGTGCACGTACTTGGTCGATCCGTCGATGACCGCCAGGCAACGGTTGTCGGACTGGCACGAGGATCGGACCGGTCCCCCGCCGGTTTTGTCCCACAGCGCGGGTTCCCGAACGAGCCCGTCGGCCATCCGGTAGCCGAGCGTCTCGGCGATGGTCTCGGGAACGCTCATCGTGGAGACCGGCCGACGCACCGTACGCGGCCGCTGATCGGTCGGGTCGTAGACCAGATAGGGCACCTTGATGCCCTCGTTGTAGATGGTGTTGTCGTGCTGGCGCAGCCCGTGCTCGCCGAAACCTTCGCCGTGGTCGGCGATCACCACGACCATCGTGTCGTCGGCGTGCCCCTCCTCAGCCAGCAGATCAAATACCTTCGACACGAACCGATCGACGTATCGGGCCGCGTTGAGATAGTTGTCGAGTTCCTCATCCTCGGCAAGCTTTTCGGCGGGGAAGGTCGTAGGCAGCCGGTAGTCGTGATGCCCGGTCACGGTCAGATAGGTCAGCAGGAACGGCTCGGACCCCGCTGACCGCAGCCAGTCCCGGCTGGGCTCGAGCATGATGTCGTCCTCCCAGCCGAAGTAGTTCGCTCGCCCGAACCCGGCGGTCGGGAGGTCATCCACGGGGTGGAATGAGTCGTACCCGAGGTTCTTGATCAAGTCGGGCCGCCGCTCGAACTGCCCGACGGCCGACTGGAAGAAGGCGCTTCGGTAACCATGCGCCCCCAGCAGCGCCGGCAGACAGGCCGACGGCAGACCGGCGGGCTCGGACTCGGTCAACTTGGTGTCCAGTGGCGGGACGTAGCCGCAGTTCGTGGCCGTCACGGCCTTAGAGGTGTGCGGCACGACCGTGTACGCGTTCTCGGCAACGGTGCTGCGCTCGGCGAGTTCGGCCAGGAACGGAGTCGTGTCCCGGCCCGGATCGTCCAGGCTGGTGGCCTCCCAGCGGAGCGACTCCATCGTGATCAGGACGACGTTCTTCGGCCGCGCCGCGGAGCCCCCGATCCGGGTCAACCGGGCGGGGGCGAGCGCCGGCCGCTCCGCCGACGCCCGCTCGGACTCCAACAGACCCGAGCCCAGCTCCAGGGCGACGTCTATGGCCCGGTTGCGCGAGAACGCGCCGGCCCCGGAGAAGGTCGGGACCGCGGACGCGGCGACCAACACCGCCGCGGTCGCTCCGGCCAGGAACGCGAGTCGTCGTGGGCGCGCCGAGCGTTGCTGACCCGGGCTGGCAAGCACCCCTACCCCGGGCAGAAACCGACCAGAATTCGCGCGACCGCGGTAGCGCAGCAGGTAGATCAGGGCCGGGCCACCGATGGCGTACGCGGCCACGGCCGTCAGCAGCCACAGATGGGCCGACGACGTCTCACTAGCCGCCAGATCCCGGGTCACCGTCGGTGACTCCAGCATCATCTTCAGCCCGCCGGCATCGAGAACCGAGCCGGACTTGCGGTAGTAGCTGTGTGCAGCCACGGCGAACACCAGGTAGGTGGCGACCGAGAGTTGACAGGCGACGAGGAGCAGGATCCGCCGCCAGCCGGTCCGCAGAACCGTGAAGCCGACCACCCAGAGCAACGCGAAGCCGGCGTGCGCCAACAGATCCGAACGAAGCTGGGCCAGCGCCGACCAGCCGGTGGGAGCGGCGTACTGACTACCTACCCGCAGCCAGCTCATGGTCAGGTCAAACAAGGCGGCGGGCACAAGAAGGCTGGCCAGATAGAACCAGTCGGGTCCCGGCAACAAAGATACGCCAGCCAAACGAAGTCGAGACCAGAGGTTCCCCCCCAAGTGGACTGGCCGGTGACTGGTTGACATCTCAACGACGCAGGGTACCAACCAATCGTTGGGGCCGGGATAGGTTCGGCAGGTGCTCACGTCGCTCGACCCCGCTCGCTGGTCGCGTCGTGCCCTGCTCGGCTCAGGCGCCGCCCTGCTGGGGGCTGGCGTGGTCGGCCTTACCGGCTGTACGGGATCAAACGAGCGCGAGCGCGGGCCGGGAACCTCGGACCCGTCCGGCACCGCGACCGACGCGGGACCGGGCGAGCCACCCGTGCCGCTCTACCCGGGATCGGTCGAAGGAGCTGCCCTGGAGACCGAGCTGGCCGCGCGAGCCTCGGCCGTCCTCCAGGCCGGTAAGAACCGGCTCGACCAGGCTGGTCGGCGCCTGATCGCCGAGGTCCGCGACGCCCACCTGGCCCACGCCGCCGCGTTGCGCAGTACCGACCCGACCGACCCGACGAGCGCACCCC
>JAKDLH010000021.1 GCA_030452945.1 Microlunatus sp.
CTCACTGAGATGCCGCGGTGGGGCTCCTGGGTTGGAGGATCCTGGGGTGGGGAGACCCTGGGCGATGACCTCGACCTCTTCCTCGGTGACCTCACCCTCCAGAATGCGGTAGGAGCGCAGCTCGACCGGACCGTCCTCAGCGCCGGTCTCGGCCACCGACACGATCAGATAATGGGCCTGCGGCTCCGCCGCGTAGGAGATGTCGGTCCGCGACGGATACGCCTCGGTCGAGGTGTGCGAGTGATAGACCACGACGATCTCTTCACCGGCCGCCTCCATCTCCTGGTGCAGCGCCAGCTGCTCGGCCGGGTCGAAGCGGAAGAAGGTCGGGGACCGGTCGGCGTTGGTCATCGGGAGCAGTCGGGCTGCGGTGTCGGATCCCTCCGGGCCGGCGATGACGCCGCAGGCCTCGTCGGGGAAGTCGCGACGGGCGTGCGCGACAATGGCGGTCATCTGGGGCTGGGTGATCCGAAGCACGCCGGCCAGGGTAACCGCCTTAGTTGTCCGCGCGAGTGGCCCGCTGGAGCGACCACCGACGCTGACGACTCGGCGTCTGGGCGGGGTGACGGTCTCAGATCCAGATGGCCGGATCCTGGAACAACCGGTCAGGGTCGGACCGGTCGACTGGGCGATAACGCGCCGGGACCCCGGCGGCGGTGACCCCTGCCGGCACATCCTTGACCACCACGGCGTTGGCGCCGATCTGGACCTGATCGCCCACGGTGATCGGACCCAGCAGCCGAGCTCCGGCCCCGACCACCACGTCACTGCCCACGGTCGGGTGCCGTTTGACCCGGCGCATCGAACGCCCACCGAGCGTGACGCCGTGGTAGAACATCACGTCGTCGCCGATCTCGGCGGTCTCCCCGATAACCACCCCCATGCCGTGATCGATGAAGAACCGCCGACCGATCTGCGCCCCGGGATGGATCTCCACCCCGGTGACCGCGCGACTCAGCTGGGACAACACCCGGGCCACGAGCCGGGTGCGCCGACGCTGCCAGAGACGGTGCGAGAGCCGGTGCACCCAGACCGCGTGCAACCCAGGCGACGTGAGCGCCATCTCCAGGCGCGACGTCCCCGCCGGATCTCGGGCCAGGGCGGCGTCGACGTCTTCGGAGAGAGTCGCCCACCCGGTACGCCGGCTCCCGTCCTCAACCTTGGCCAAGCCGCTCAGTCTCCTGCCACGCCCTCGAAGAGGATCGTCGACAGGTACCGCTCACCGAAGTCCGGCAGCACCACCACGATCAGCTTCTCGGCGTTCTCCGGCCGCTGAGCAACCCTGAGAGCGGCGGCCAGGGCAGCGCCGCAGGAGATGCCGACGAACATGCCCTCCTCGATCGCGGCCCGGCGAGCGAACTCCACGGAGGTGGCCGCGTCGACGGTGACCACCTCGTCGCAGACCTCGCGGTCGAAGATCTCCGGTACGAAATTGGCGCCGATGCCCTGGATCTTGTGCGGACCAGGCACCCCACCACTTAAGATCGGCGACTCGGCCGGCTCCACGGCGATGACCTGGACCTCGGGCTTGCGCTCCTTGAGAACCTGGCCTACCCCGGTCAACGTGCCACCGGTGCCGATGCCGGCGACGAAGATGTCGACGCCGCCGTCAGTGTCGTCCCAGATCTCCTCCGCGGTGGTACGCCGGTGGATCTCGACGTTGGCCGGGTTCGCGAACTGGCGGGCCAGGACCGCCCCCTCGCCGGCATACCTCTCCGCCTCCTCCACGGCCGCCTTCATCCCGCCGCCTCCCGGCGTGAGCACCAACTCGGCCCCGAATGCCTTCAACAGCGCCCGCCGTTCCACACTCATCGTCTCGGGCATGGTCAGCACGACCCGGTAACCGCGCGCCGCCCCCACCATGGCCAAGGCGATGCCGGTGTTGCCGCTGGTGGCTTCCACGATCGTGCCGCCGGGCCGGAGCTCGCCGGACGCCTCCGCGGCATCGATGATGGCGACCCCGATGCGGTCCTTGACACTGTTGGCCGGATTGAACGACTCCAGTTTCGCGACCACCGTCGTCGCGCCGTCGCTCAACCGGTTGATCCGCACCAGGGGCGTGTGGCCGACGGTTTGAGAGATGTTGTCATAAATCCGCATCGGTGCTGGCTCTCTTGTGCTAGGCCGTCAGTTCGACGGCGACAGTGGGGGCGCAGGGTTTGCGTCCCCAACCCTAACTCCGCAGCGTCATTGGTCACGACCACCGGGCGTGACCTCAGCCAGCGCCCCACGAAGCGGCCAACCGGCCTGCCCCGGGTCCCCTGGCCCTTGGTGAACGCGTCAGCCGCATCCTTGCGGGGTCGCCGGCGGGAGCCGAGGCGCAGCAAAGCTGGTGGCTCTCCGCGGTCACCAGTCACAGAGCGGAGATCAGCGTCTCCTGGGCGAAACCGAGCCAGTCGTAGACGCTGGCCATGAAGGCCCGTGGGTCGTCGTCGGCCAGCTCCGCGAGGGCCTCGGCGGACTCGGCGTCGCTGATTCCGAGCCGGGTGGCGACCGCGATTCGCACACTGGTCAGCGTCCGCAGCCAGGCTTGCATCTCCGCCTGCGGGATCCGCAGTTCGACGGTGCCGAGCTCGGTCGCCCCGAGCCGATCCAGCACGATGCGAGCGTCGGTGACCTTCTTGGTCTTCAGCTCCCGCTCGGTGAACCGTCGGAAGTCCGAGGACGCGACCGCGTCGTGCGGGTACGCGTCCGGGAACAGCCGTCGCAGCACCGGGTCCTCATGAGTCTCAGGCTGGTCGGGATCGCTGGCCAGATCTTGAGCCCACAGCTCGAACGGGTCATCGCTGGCCGGCTGCGCGTAGGTCTCCGGTTCGCCGTCGGTGATCATCTCCACCAGCTGAGCGACCAACGAGGCCAACAGCTCCACCTCGTACGGACTGAGTCGGGTGACCACCGCACCGCCCTTGCGACGAAACTTCTTCACCGCCGCATCCCCTCGAATCTCGACACTCAGCTTTCCGCCTTGTCGATGGTCGCCCACAGCCCGAACTCGTGCATGGCGGTCACGTCCCGCTCCATCTCCTCCCGCGATCCACTCGACACCACCGCCTTGCCTTCGGTGTGTACCTGCAGCATCAGCCGGCGCGCCTTGGCCTTGGCGTAGTGGAAGTAGGTCACGAACACGTGCGTCACATAGGACATGAGGTTCACTGGGTCGTCCCAAACGATCGTCACCCAGGGAGTCTGGATAAGGCTCTCCTCGGTCGGCCGCTCCGCGATCGCGGTGCTTCCTGCGGGCGTCGGCGGCCCGCCCTCGGTCTCGGGCATACCCGCCATTGTCGCAAACTCTCCGGACGTGACGAACCGCAACCGCAAGTGCTCACGCTGGAAACCACTAGGTTCGACTCCGTGAGTCACACCACCTGGGGTCCGAGCGAGATCCCCACCACCGCGCTGCTGACCGACCACTACGAACTCACCATGCTCCGGGCGGCGCTGCGAGCCGGAACAGCTGACCGGCACAGCATCTTCGAGCTGTTCGGTCGGCGGCTTCCGTCAGGCCGTCGCTACGGGGTGGTCTGCGGTGTGGGTCGCGCGCTGCGCGCCCTGCGGGCCTTCCGCTTCGACGAGGAGTCCTTACGGTTCCTGCTCGACACCGACGTGGTCGATCCCAGCACCGCCGACTGGCTGGCCGACTTCCGCTTCTCGGGCGACATCTGGGGCTATCCGGAGGGTGAGATCTACTTCCCCGGATCGCCGTTGATGATCGTGGACAGCACGTTCGCCGAGGGTGTGGTGCTGGAGACGGTGCTGCTCAGCATCTACAACCACGACTCGGCGATCGCCTCGGCGGCGTCGCGGATGACCGCGATGGCGGGCGACCGACCCTGCATCGAGATGGGATCGCGACGAACCCAGGAGCTGGCGGCGGTGGCCGCGGCGCGAGCCGCCTACATCGCCGGTTTCGAGGCCACGTCCAACCTCGAGGCCGGCCGGCGCTACCGGGTGCCGACGCGCGGCACCTCGGCGCATTCGTTCACCTTGCTGCATCACGACGAGGACGAGGCGTTCCGCGCTCAGATCGCCGCCCTCGGCGAGGACACGACCCTGCTGGTCGACACCTACGATCTGATGAACGCCGTCCGGTCCGGTGTCGAGCTGACCGGGGGGCGCCTGGGCGCGGTTCGGCTGGATTCCGGCGACCTGGCCCTGCTGGCCACTCAGGTCCGAGAGCTGCTCGACTCACTGGACGCAACGCACACCAAAATCATCGTCACCTCCGACCTGGACGAGTGGAACATCGCGGCGCTGTCCGGGGCACCGGTCGACGGGTACGGAGTCGGCACCGCGCTGGTCACCGGCAGCGGCCATCCCACCTGTGGCTTTGTCTACAAGCTGGTGGCGCGGGCCGACACCGATGAGTCGGACGCGCCGCTGGTCTCGGTGGCCAAGAAGAGCACCGACAAGGTGAGTGTGGGGGGCCGAAAGTTCGCGCTGCGTCGGATCGACGCCGCCGGGGTCGCCGAACGCGAACTGATCGGAGTCGGCACCCCGCCGGTGGGAGATCACAACGATCGCGATCTGCTGGTCCCGCTGGTCCGTGGCGGGGAGATTGTCGGTGAGGAGGAACTGGGGACGGCGCGTGAGCGACACGCCCGGTCCCGGGCGGAGCTGCCACTGGAGGCGATGAAGATGTCGCGCGGCGAGCCGGTGATCGACACCACCTACCTGGACGAACACGGTTCGCTGGACAATCCGTACGCAAGGAGCTGAGATGAGCGAAGAATCCACCACGACAGCAGCCGAGTCGACCCGGGCGCTACTGGTCGTCGATGTGCAGAACGACTTCTGCGAAGGCGGCTCACTGGCCGTCACCGGAGGCGCCGCCGTAGCGAGTCGGGTCCGCGCCCTGCTGGCCGCCGACCACGGGTACGACTATGTGGTGGCGACCCGGGACCATCACATCGACCCCGGCGACCACTTCTCCCCAGACCCCGACTTCGTCGACTCCTGGCCTCGGCACTGCGTAGCGGGTACGACCGGTGCCGAGTTGCACCCGAACCTGTCGGGCGCGGAGTTCGCCGCCGTCTTCGACAAGGGCGAGTACGCCGCCGCCTACTCCGGTTTCGAGGGAGCCTCCAGCCAAGGTGTCGCGCTGGCCGACTGGCTGGCCGAGCGCAACGTGGAGGCGGTGGACGTGTGTGGCATCGCTACCGACTTCTGCGTCAAGGCCACCGCGCTGGACGCGGCCCGGAACGGGTTCGCCACCACCGTGTTGCTGGAGTTGACTGCCGCGGTCGCGCCGGACCGCACCGGTGAGGTGATCACCGGGTGGGCGGCGGCGGGGGTTGCGGTGCAGTCCGACGGACACGTGGCGTCGACGTAGTCGCCCCGTGGACGCATGCGGGGTATCACCGATTCCGCTTTGTACAAACATCCGTTGGTGGTAAGGTCACGCCGGGAGGTGCCGAATGAACGACCCCGCAGGGGCGCTGGATCGGACGTTCCACGCACTAGCCGACCCGAATCGCCGCGCCATCTTGTCGATCGTCCGGAACAAGCGCTATGCGGTCGGCGAGATCGCCGAGACGTTGGGGCTGTCGCAGCAAATCGTGTCCCATCATCTCAAGGTGCTCCGGGCAGCTGGCCTGGTGACCGGTGCGCGGTCTGGCACTCGTCACCTGTTCGCGGTCCGCGTCGAGGGGCTCTCCGTCGGCAAGGGCTTCTTCGACGACTTCTGGCCGGAACGATTGAGCGCGTTGAAGCGTGCGGTGGAGTCGGCCACGCGGAGCGACCATGACTGAGCACCGCACCTCGATCGACATCGAGGCGGCGCCGGAGGCCGTGTTCGAGTTCCTGGTGACGGACACGGGCATGACCTCGTGGATGGGTCAGTGGGCCTCGCTCGACGCCGTGCCCGGCGGTGAGTTCGCGGTGGATATCGCCGGTCACCCCGCACGCGGCATGTTTCTCGAAGTGGATCGACCTCGACGAGTGACACTCTCGTGGGGGTTCGCTGGCCACGAGACCTTGCCACCTGGCTCATCGACGGTGTCCTTCGAACTGACGCCCATCCGCGCCGGGACCCGGGTCGAGGTCGTCCACACAGACCTGCCCGAGGGCGATGTTCCCGGTCACGCAGCCGGGTGGCATCACTTCCTGCCACGCCTGGCCCGAGCCGCCCAAGGCGAACAGCTCCTGACCGATTCCCGGAAACCCGCACGCTGAGCCACCTACTACCCGAAGGAGTCACCATGCCGAACGTTGACGACGACGCGGTGTCGACCGTCGAGGCCTATCACCGAGCCTGGACCAGCGGCGACATCGATCGAGCCCTGACCTACGTTTCCGATGACGCGTTCTGCTCTGCCCCCGACAACAGCGTCAACACCAAGGGGGACTGGCGCGAGTATCTCGCCCGCTTCGTGCCGATGCTGACAGGTGCACCCGAGCACACGCGGATGACGGACGGGAATCGGGTGGCGCTGTGGTACTTCCCGCAAACCCAGGTGACCACCACAACGCTGGCGAGCGAGCTGTTCACCGTGCACGACGGCCAGATCGTCGAAATACGCCTCGCCTTCGACCGCCTCGGCTACATCCCGCAGGAACCGCAACCCGCATGACACCGCGCCCCGCCGACAGCCCGTCGCGCGAGCTCCTCGACCGGATCAAGCCGCTGCTGCCCGATCAGCCTTCCCGGGAAGTACGCATGTTCGGGGTGCTCGCCCTGATGGTCGACGACACGATGGCAGTAGCGGTGCACAAAGACGGCAGTCTGCTCGTCCGCGTTGACCCAGCCGAGGACGCGAACTTGCTGGGCAATCCTGGTGCGACACGCGCGGAGATGGGAACAGGTCGCTCGATGGGTGCCGGGTGGATCCGAGTCGACGCGCCGGCGCTGCGCAGCGACCCGGCTCTGGTGGGCTGGATCGAGGCCGCCACCCGTTACCTCGCCCAGCGCTGACCCCGACCCCACCAGCGAGGTCCGCGCTCCGGGCGGCAGCTGGTCTGGGTCAGGCGCCTCTGGGGATCTTGAGAAGGGTCCTGGTGGCTTCGCACCAGGATCGCGGCGATTTCGCCCCGCACCTACGGTGGAGCCATGACGCCGTGGTCGACCGACAGCATCAGATCCCAGCAGGGCCGGACGGTGATCATCACCGGCGCCACCAGCGGCATCGGGTTCGCCGCGGCCAAGGTGCTGGCCGGCCAAGGGGCGCGGGTCGTCCTCGCGGTCCGTAACGAGGCCAAGGGCGCCGACGCCGCGGCCCGCATCGGCGGCCTCGCCGAGGTTCGCGCACTCGATCTGGCCGACCTGGCCTCGGTGCGAGCCTTCGCCGACGGCTGGTCGGACCCGATCGACATCTTGATCAACAACGCCGGCGTGATGGCCGTCCCGCTGGGCCGGACCGCTGACGGTTTCGAGCTCCAGTTCGGCACCAATCACCTCGGACCGTTCGCGCTCACCAACCTGCTGCTGCCGCAGGTGCGAGATCGAGTGGTGTGCGTCAGCTCGACGGCACACAAGATGGGTCGCATCGACCTCGACGATTTGAACTGGGAGCGTCGCCCGTACAAGCAGTGGCCCGCCTACGGGCAGTCGAAACTGGCCAATCTGCTGTTCGTGCTGGAGCTGGAGCGACGACTCGCGTCCGCCGGCTCCGATGTTCGGGCCCTGGCCGCTCACCCGGGATTCGCTCGCACCAATCTGCAGGGCCACAGCGGCAACGCCTGGGTCGACCGCGCCACCTTGGTGGTCACCAAAGTGGTCGGGCAGAGTCCTGAGCACGGCGCATGGCCGACGTTGTACGCCGCCACCGAGGACCTGCCGGGAGCCTCCTACGTCGGGCCCGACGGCTGGGCCGAGTCCCGCGGTCGACCTCAGCTGGTCGGCCGCACCCCTGACGCCAGTGATCCCGAACTGGCCAAACGTCTGTGGGACGTCTCCGAGCAACTCACCGGGGTGTCCTTCTCGCTCTGATCGCGCATCGCGGACGCCCGACGCCCGGACGCAGCCTGCCGGCCCGCGAGTCTCGCGTATCAACGAGCGCCCGAGCCACTCTTCCCCCGTTGGGTCGCGCGAGACACAGACCCGAGCGGGGGCGGGGATCGTGGCACGACAGCGAGCAGGGCGGCAGCGGTGGCTGGTTCCGAGCGCGCTGGTGGGCGTGGCCGTGGTCTGGGGCGTCAGCTTCGTCGTGGTGAAGGACGCCACCATCACCATGCCGACGACGGAGGTGGTCGGGTGGCGCTTCGGTATCGCGGCCATCGTGCTGGCGATGATCCGACCCCGGTCCCTGCTGGCCACGTCCGCGACGACACTAAAGTGCGGACTGGTTCTCGGCACCCTGTTGGGGTCGGGCTTTCTGCTGTGCACGCAGGGGATGCGGACGACCTCGGTGGTCGCCACCGCCTTCATCGTCGGCACCACGGTGGTGTTCGCCCCACTGTTCTCCTGGGCGTGGTTTCGACGGACTCCAACCACGCGCACTGCGCTGGCCATCTCCTTGGCGGTCACCGGTCTCGCCCTTTTGACGCTCCGAGGGACGGCCGTCGGACTCGGGTCGCTGATGATCTTGGGGGCGGCCGCTCTCTGGGCCCTGCACCTGTGCGCGCTGGAACGTTGGGTCCAACCGGATCAGGCGCACCACAGTGCGTTGGTCCAGGTGTCCACGGCTGCTCTGGTCGCCCTGCTCGTCGGGCGGATGACCGGGACCACCGTGCAACTGCCGGACCTGACCGAGGGTGGCAGTGTCCTATATCTCGGTGCCGTCGCGACCGCAGCCGCCTTCCTTGCCTTGACCTGGGCGCAGTCCCGGATCGACGCCACCACCGCCGCCGTGTTGCTCACGCTGGAACCGGTGGTCGGTGGAGCGGCCGCGGTGGCTCTCGGCGAGCCGCTCACGCTGGTCGCCGTCGTGGGCGCGGCCGCCGT
Source organism: Microlunatus sp. (assembly GCA_030452945.1). GTDB lineage: Bacteria > Actinomycetota > Actinomycetes > Propionibacteriales > Propionibacteriaceae > Microlunatus. The sequence continues at coordinate 8,879 of JAKDLH010000021.1, forward strand.
TCTCGGCGCGAGCGTGCTGGTCATCAGCCGACCACCGATGGGTGATCAGGAAAAACCTCTCCGGTCCGTACCGGGTGCCATCTGATCGTGAACCACGCCTTGTGCGGACCTGGTCAGCCAGCCTCCAGCTCCCGCAGCAGGGTCGGCGGGGCGACCGTACGGAACGCCTCGGTGACGATCGCGGCCAGTTCGTCGTCGGACACGGTCAGCAGCTGGACCCCCAGCCACCCCCGGTGTCCGACGTAGGGCGGCCGGAAGAAGCGCTCGGGATCGGTCTCGACCATCTCAGGCTGCACGCCCTCCGGCGCAGCGCACCACAGCGCCAGCCGACCGTCGCCGTGGTGGTCGTGGAGGAACATCACGAAGCACTTCTTCTCTCGAACGAAGAACGCCGGACCGCCGTGACTGAGCCTTTCCGAGGCCTGCGGCAGAGTCAGGCACAACGATCGCACCCGAACCAGCTGCGCTTCGACGTGGGCGGCGGGGGTCTCCCTCATGGGCCTATTGTGCTGTGGGTGGGACGTCTGGGCACACTGTTCGAGGGCTTGGTCGACGATGCCGCTGTGTTTCCCCCGGGCGATGCCCCGGTGGCCGAGGCCGTACGCCGTCACCTCGACCATCAGGCCTCGTGGTACGCCGATCTGGTCGGGCCGCTGGTCGTGCCCGACATGCGGCTCGCCGAGGTGTCGCGAGCGGTCACGGCCGCCGACGCCGCCGATCAGGTCGCGGTCAGCGTCGTCAACACCGGCGGCGCGGGGGGCCTACTCGCTGTCGCGCGGCGCGAGCTGCCCGGCGTGCGGGTGGTGTCGGTCGAAGCGGCCCTCCGGGACCTCGACAATCTGACCGGTAGCGCGGCGCGCGTCATCGCGGCAGCCGCTGAACTGGATCCCGACGTCGCCGTGTTCGTGGAGATTCCGTTCCAGCGCGGATGGATCGGTGCCGTCGAAGAGATCGAAGCGGCCGGACTGCTGGGCAAGATCCGCATCGGGGGTCCGGATCGGGACGCCGTCCCCGCTCCGGACCAGCTTGCCGAGCAGCTGTCGGAGCTGATCGAGGCCGATCTGGGATTCAAAGCCACGGCGGGGCTGCCTCGAGCATGGCCGCATCAGGGGCAGAGCCGGCAGGCCCAGACCTCGAGCGACCACGGCTTCCTCACCGTTTTGATGGCGATCGAGGTCCTGATCGACGGGGCCGGCACCGCAGAGGCGGCGGAGCTGCTGCGGCTGGAGGACCGGGAGCGCATCGTCACCGCGCTGTCCGGCTGGGATGCGGCGACCGAGGATCGGGTACGGCGCCGCTTCCGCAGCTTCGGCTGCTGTCGGGTCACCGGTCCGGTGGATGACCTCGTCGCTCTCGGTCTGCTGTCGGAGACCATCTCCGGACCGGACGAGCGGACTACCTGATCTTGACCACCTGGGTCTTCGCGGCCACGTCGTGCAGAGCCTGCCGTTTTGGATTCCACAACGGCATGGCGATGTCGACCAGGCGGACGAGGAACAGCAACGGATACAGCGTCGGCACCACCCAGACCAGAGCCCGGGCGATCACCGACGACCAGGTGAGCTTCGCCGCACTGCGGCCCCGATCGACGTCGACCACGCGCAGGCCGACGATGAGCTTGCCCGGCGTGGCAGACCGCCAGCGCAGAAAACCGATGATGTAGACCATCTGCACCGCAAAGCCGACCAAGGTGATCACCAGCTGGTCGGAGCTGGACATCAGCGTGGCGACATCAGGCTGTGGGGGCGCGGCCCGACCGGCTTCCGCGGCGGCGAACGCCTTGCCCAGGTAATCAGCCAGCGCGCGGACCAGCCGGAGGTAGATCGGCAGCAGCAGCAGCCCGGAGAGGACACTCACGATCAGGCCGTCGATGCTGATCGCCAGCGCCCGCCACCACCACCCCGACAGCGGCACCCCGTCGGCCGTGGTCGGACCAGGTCGAACGGGCCGGTAACCGGGCTGGCCATACGGCTGCTGGCCATACGGCTGCTGGCCATACGGGTGCTGGCCATACGGCAGCTGGCCGGGCGGCTGCTGAGTACCCGACCACGCGGCGGGTGGAGGCTGGCCGGGGCCGGGCTGGGCACCGCCGCTCTGGACCGGTTTTTCGATCGGACGGATCGTCCGTGACCACTGCCACCCGTCCCAGTAGCGTTCATTGGCCGGGTTGACCGGATCGACGTACCAACCGCTCGGCGCGGCGTGGCGGCCCGGTGGGACCGGAGGCGACCCTACGGGAATCTCAGATGACACTCTCCAAATCTAGGGCCAACTCCCGGGGATGGCGTTTTGGCCGGGCCGGGGACGGCCACTCGAAGGGCACGCAATCAAGGCATGGCACATTGGACGCCTGACCAAGCGCGCTCGGTACCTCGGTCACCGGAGGGACAGGATGACCACTGCGTCTCACGTGAGTCTCGATCGACTGGATCGGGACCTGATCGACCTGTTCGCCGCCGAACCGCGGATCGGCGTGCTGGGGGCCAGCCGCCGCCTTCGCGTCGCCCGCGGCACTGTCCAAGCCAGACTGGACCGGCTGGAACGCGCCGGTGTGGTGACCGGCTGGGGTCCAGACGTCTCACCGCGCGCCCTCGGCTACGGCGTCACGGCGTTCGTCACTATCAAGATCGCCCAGGATTCCGGCCGGGAGTCCCTGATCGGGTACCTGGTGGCGATTCCCGAACTGCTGGAGTGCTGGACGATTACCGGCAGCCGAGACCTATGGTGTCGCATCGTGGCCCGCGACAACGACGACCTCCAGCGGGTGATCGACACAATCGTCCAGGAGGAGCAGGTGGTGAGGTCCTCGACCCGGATGGGGCTATCGGAGGCCATCCCCTACCGGACCGGACCGCTGGTCGCCACCGAACCTCCGCCCGTCGCGGCGAGGCGATGGTGAACAATCTGCCGGGCAGCGACGCGTCGGCGCGGATCGGCCGCTACCCGGTGGTCCGACGGGTCGGTGCCGGGGCTTTCGCCACAGTCTGGCTGGCGCGGGACACCGAGTTCGACGTCGACGTCGCGATCAAAGTGCTCGGCGACAACTGGTCAGCCGATGACGGCATCCGGGACCGGTTCCTCACCGAGGCCACGTTCTTGCGCCGGATCCGGGATCCACGCGTGGTTCACGTCTACGAGATCGGCACTCTGGACGACGACCGTCCGTATTTCGTCATGGACTACCTCGACGGCGGCACGCTGGACGATCTCCGGCGGACCGGTCTCGCCCCGGCAGAGGCGCTGCGTCTGGCGGCCGAGGCGGCCCGCGGCGTCGAGGTGCTGCATCGCCACCACCTGATCCACCGCGACGTCACCCCGGGCAACCTGCTGCTGAGTCGCCGGGAGGGCGGCCCGTCCGTCGTCGTCGCCGATCTCGGCGTTGCCCGCGCGATCGCGACGTCGTCGGTGGGCGGCATGATCGTCGGCACCCCTGCGTACATGGCGCCCGAGCAGCCGGGCCCGGAACCGATCGATCATCGCGTCGACGTCTATGCCCTGTGTGCCGTGGCGTACGCCCTGCTGACTCAGACACCGCCGTTCGCCGTCGAGACTGCCACCGATCTGCTGCACCGGGCATCCGACTCCGTGCCGCCGCCGGTGGCCGAACGGCTCGGCGCGCCAGCCCGGCTCGACGAGCTGTTCCGATCGGGGCTCGCCACCGATCCGAGTCGGCGTCCGCCCAGTGCGGCGATCCTGGCCCAGTCGTTCGAGCAGCTGGCCGAAGACCTGATCGGAGTGCCGGCCCTGGCCCACCGAGCCGTCCGAGCGTCGGCGCCGACGGAGCGCCGGCGGCGAGCGGCCGACGCTCCCCCCACTGGCCCGTTCCGGCCGGCTCCGCGCGTCGGCCCGGTCCGGCCGATCGCTCCGCGCGTCGAGGCCGGTGCTCCGGTGTCACCGGCGCCAGGCCCGCGAAACCGCAGTTCCACGTTCTACATCACGATGACCGTGCTCGCCGTCGTGCTCTTCGCGATCTTCCTGGCCGTGGTGGTGTCGGTCAGCGGATAGTCAGCCGCGAGAGCGAGTGACGGCCCAGTGACGGATGTGGTCGATTCTGTGCTGAAGCTCCTCGGCGCTGGCCACGGCCGACGGCGGCCCCCCACACGCGGTCCGGAGCTGGGCGTGGATGGCTCCGTGCGGAGTGTCGGTGCGATGGTGCCAGGCCGCGACCAGACCGTTCAGCTCCCGGCGAAGATCGCGGAGCAGCTGATGGGTGCCGCGCTCGGCGTGCTCGGGCCTCGGGGTCCGGTCGGCGTGGTCGGCCTGACGGCGGCGCAGCAGATCCTTGACCTGGTCTGGTTCCAACAGGCCGGGTAGTCCCAAATAGTCCTGTTCCTCCGCGCTGCCGGCCTGGGCGGTCAGCCCGAACGCCGCCCCATCGAACACCACCCGATCGAAGTCAGCCTCACTGCCCAGCGCGGTGAACACCCCCTGGTCGGAGTCGGTCTCGGTCTCGACCTGGTCGGCTGCCGCGAGCAGGGCCGCCTCGTCGGGTTCCTGCTTCGCGGCCAGCACGTGGTCGCGTTCGGCCTCCATCTCGGCGGCGAAGCTGAGCAGCGACGGAACGCTGGGCACAAACACCGAGGCGGTCTCGCCCCGAGACCGGGCGCGCACGAAGCGGCCGACGGCTTGAGCGAAGAACAGCGGGGTCGAGGTCGTGGTGGCGTACACCCCGACCGACAGTCGGGGAATGTCGACTCCTTCGGAGACCATGCGTACGGCGACCATCCATCGCTGGTCGCCGTCGGCGAAAGCGTTGATCTTCCGGCCAGCACCGGGCTCGTCACTGAGCACCACGGTCGGCTGCTGTCCGGTGATCGCCCCGAGCAGTTCCGCGTACGCTCGCGCACTGGCCTGATCGGTGGCGATGACCAGTCCGCCGGCATCGGGCAGATGGCTGCGCACTTCAGTGAGCCGCGTGTCGGCTGCCCGCAGCACCGCGGGAATCCAGGACCCGTGTGGATCCAGCGCGGTGCGCAAAGCCTGCGCGGCCAGCTCCCGGGTCAGCGGTCCACCCAGCCGGGCGCTGATCTCGTCCCCGGCGCTGGTCCGCCACTGCAGGTCACCGGAGTAGGCCAGGAACAGCACCGGGCGGACGATCTGGTCGGCCAGCGCCTCCGCGTAGCCGTAGGAGTAGTCGGCCGCCGACCGCAGGCCACCGTCGCCGGTTGGTTCGTAGCGGACGAACGGGATGGGATTGGTGTCGGAACGGAACGGGGTACCGGTCAGCATCAACCGGCGGCTCGCCGGATCGAAGGCCTCGCGGACCGACTCACCCCAACTGAGCGCGTCGCCGGCGTGATGGATCTCGTCCAAGATCACCAGCGTCTTGAACGCCTCGACCCGGATCCGCAGCGGCAGCGGGTTGATCGCGACCCCGGCGTAGGTCAACGCGACCCCGGCGAAGTCCTTGCTCGTCTTACCCTGCCGGACGCCGAACTGCGGGTCGATCGCGATCCCCACCCGGTCGGCGGCCTGGGCCCACTGGGTCTTCAGGTGCTCGGTGGGGGCGACGATCACTACGCGCTGGATCATCCGCTTGGCCAGCAGGTTCGCGGCCACGGTCAAGGCGAAAGAGGTCTTGCCGGCACCGGGGGTGGCGACCGCGAGGAAATCCTTGGACGAGGACGCGAAGTACTGCTCCAAGGCCTGGGCTTGCCAGGCGCGGAGTCGCTGCGCCGTACCCCAGGCGGCGCGGTCGGGAAACGCCGGCGGCAGCCCGGTGGAGGCCAGAGCGAAGTCGGTGCGGTCCGCTGAAGGTGCGGACGCCGGGCCATCGGTTCGCCATGCGGGCCCGGACTGTCTGATCACCGGCGCGAGTGTAGCCGCCGAGTCGTCAGCGCGCGTGGTCCCCGGAGCGACCACCGACGCTGACAAGTCGGGTTCAGAGTCGGCGGGAGGACTCGTCGCGGACCGGGCCGATCCGCAGCGAGCTCGCGGTGGCCATTAGCCCGACCACGACCATGGTCGTCAGTAACACTCCGAAGGTCAACGACAGATTCCCGGTGCCGTGCAGAGCGGCGAAGATCGAGCCGCTGATCCCAACGAAGATGCTCGAGCCGAGCGCGTCGCCCAGATTGAGCGAGGCGCCGTTGCGTCCCTGCTCGGCGGCGGGCGTGAGGTTCATCACGGCCAGTCCGGTGCTGGCCGTGGCCAGACCCATCCCGAAGCCGGCGAAGATCCAGCCGAGACCCACCCCGCCAAACCACAGCCCCGGCAGCACGGCGACCAGCACACAGACCACGATGCCCAGGCCGACCGACAACGTCCCGTAGGTGATCAGCCGGTCCCGGCGGATCGGCAGCCAAGTCTGCGACTGCAGCCAGGCCGCGGTCGTCCAGCCGACCGATCCGAGGGTCAGCATCGCGCCGGCGACGACCAGCGGGACCTGCCGTTGCTCGACCAGCATCAGCGGCAGGAACGACTCTGCCCCGAAGAACGCTCCCGGCAGCAGCGCCCGGACCCAGATGACCGCTGGCAGTCCCCGTCGCCAGCGGAGGAATCCGGCCGGCATCAACCGCGGCAGGGCGATCAGCAGGCCGACGAGTCCGGCGGCGAACACGGCGATCGCGGCGAGATCGAGACGTTGGCCAGCCAGCTGGATGGCGGCCGCGGACCCGGCGATCACGGCGGCCGCCCAGATCGGCGCGGGATCGGGGCGATCGGGACGCACCGGTGGTGGAGTGAAGTTCTTGATCAGGGTGAGCAGCGTCGGCGTGGAGACGGCGGCCGCGAACGCGATCAGCGGCAGCACCGCGAAGAACACCCAGTGCCAGCTGAGCGTCACCGTCAGCCACGCCGAGATCGGCGGGCCGACGAATGCGGGCAGCACCCAGGCGGTCGAGATGTAGGTGAACATCCGGGGCCGCTGCTGCGCGTCGAACGCGTGGGCGATCAGGACGAAGGCGGCCGTGTTCATCACCCCACCGCCCAGACCCTGGACGAGGCGGCCGGCAACGAGCTGGAGCATGTGCTCGGCGGTGCCGGCCACGATCAGTCCGACCGCGAAGATCGCCATCCCGCCGAACAGCGGCTTCCCCGGCCCGATCCGGTCGCTCAACCGCCCGGTGACCACGGTGGCGAACAGCATCCCGATCAGGAAGAGGGAAAACGCCCAGGCGTAGTAGTCCAGCCCGTTCAGCTCGCGAGCAGCCACCGGCATCGCCGTGGCCACAGCGATCGACTCGAACGCGATGGCGACCACGGTGGTGCAGATCCCGATCGCCAACGCGCGCCGGGAGACGGGTACGGTCCGCGCCTCCATGGGCTCGGGGGCGACGTCGTGCCCGCGCTCGGGGCTCGGCTGGTCGGTGGGCATCCGGCCAAGTGCACCACCTTCGACCAAGCCCTCAAACCCGGTCGGTCCCGACTCGCCGGTCGACCTGGCATCGGCGGCCTACCGCCCAGGCGCGATCCTTCCTAGACTGGCCGGGTGACCCAGCAGCAGCTCAGCCCCGGTGCGGAGACGATCCTCGACGAAAGGACCGACTTCCGCCTCGATGAGGGTGACCACGAACGCTTCTCCCACTACGTGCCGAAGGACAAGCTGACCGAAGCGATGGTGATGGGCACGCCCGTCATCGCCCTGTGCGGCAAGGTGTGGGTGCCCAACCGCGACCCCCAGCGGTTCCCGGTCTGCCCGGAATGCAAGGAGATCTGGGAGGGCATGCCGGGTGGCGGCAAGGGCAAGGGGGGCAAGGGCGGTAGAGACAAGGGCGGCGACGGTGGCCAAGGCGACGGTGGCCAGGGCGACGGTGGCCAGGGCGACGGTGGTTCGGGCTGACTCCCGGTGACCGACCACACGCTGTATCTGCTGCGACACGCGAAGTCGTCCTGGGACGAACCGCTGCCCGACCACCAGCGACCGCTGTCGACTCGCGGCAACCGTGACGCTCGGGCCGCCGGACGGCTGCTGGCCGAGCGGGACTGGCGTCCCGATCTGGTGCTCTGTTCGACCGCCGTCCGCACCCGGCAGACCTGGGCGCTGGCCAGATCCGCCGGCGCCGACGCCGCCGAGATCCGCTTTGTCGACGACATCTACGAGGCGAGCACGTCCCGCCTGGCCGGGGTGGTGCGCAGGGTCGGCGAAGAGGTAGGCAGTCTGATGTTGATCGGCCACGGTCCCGGTCTGCCGGGACTGGCGGAGTCGCTAGGACGTCGTCCCGACCCGACCGACGCCTGGGCTCGGATGGACGAAAAGTACCCGACCTGCGGACTCGCTGTGCTTCGAGTGCGGCAGGCCTGGGCGGACCTGGCGGAAGGATCCGCCGAACTCGTGTCGTACGAGGTGCCCCGGGGCTGAGCCGGGACCCGACCCGAAGCGCAACCTTTCGACCACCCGGCCAGAATTCGCGGCACCGGGCCCGCCCCGGAACGCAACTTTCGACCACCCGGCCGGCCGCCGCGCAGCGCTCAGTAGCGGTAGTGGTCGGACTTGAAGGGGCCTGCCATCGGGACCCCGAGGTAGTCGGCCTGGGTCTGCGTCAACTCGGTCAGTCGGACGCCGAGCGCGTCCAGGTGCAGGCGCGCCACCGCCTCGTCGAGGTGCTTGGGCAGGGTGTAGACGCCGACCGGGTACTCCTCGGTCTTGGTGAACAACTCGATCTGAGCCAGCACCTGGTTGGTGAAGGAGTTGCTCATCACGAAGCTCGGATGCCCGGTGGCGTTGCCGAGGTTCATCAACCGGCCCTCGCTCAACACCAGGATCGAACGGGCGTCGTCGCTGTCGGAGTCGAAAGTCCACAGGTCGACCTGCGGCTTGATGTTGGTCCGTTTGACACCGGGGATCCGAGCCAGGCCCGCCATGTCGATCTCGTTGTCGAAATGACCGATGTTGGCCACGATCGCCTGGTGCTTCATCCGCGACATCTGATCCGCGCTGATCACCTCGAAGCAGCCGGTTGCGGTGACGTAGATGTCGGCGATCGGCAGGGCGTCCTCCAAAGTGAGGACCTGGTAGCCGTCCATGGCCGCCTGCAGTGCGCAGATCGGATCAATCTCGGTGATCACCACTCGGGCGCCCTGTCCGCGGAGCGAGTCGGCGCAGCCCTTGCCGACGTCGCCGTACCCGCAGACGACTGCGACCTTGCCGCCGATCAGCACGTCGGTGGCCCGGTTGAGTCCGTCGATCAGGGAGTGGCGGCATCCGTACTTGTTGTCGAACTTGGACTTGGTGACCGAGTCGTTGACGTTGATCGCCGGGAACAGCAGTGCTCCGCTGCGGTGCATCTCGTACAGTCGGTGGACGCCGGTCGTGGTCTCCTCGGTCACGCCCCGAAGGGCGTTGGCGATCACAGTCCAGTCCCGCCCCTCGGCGATCGAGCGCTTCAACAGTCGCAGCACGACCCGGTATTCTTCGGGATCCTCGTCCGTAGGCTCGGGCACCTCACCCGCCTTGAGGAACTCGACGCCCTTGTGCACCAGCAGGGTGGCGTCGCCGCCGTCGTCGAGAATCATGTTCGGTTGCTCGTCGCCGTCCCAGGCCAACACTTGCTCGGTGCACCACCAGTACTCCTCCAGCGTCTCGCCCTTCCAGGCGAAGACCGGGACACCGGCCGGGTTCTCGGCGGTGCCGGTCGGGCCCACGACCGCGGCGGCGGCCGCGTGATCTTGGGTGGAGAAGATGTTGCAGCTGGCCCAGCGAACGTCCGCGCCGAGGGCGACCAAGGTCTCGATCAGCACCGCAGTCTGCACGGTCATGTGCAACGACCCGGCGATCCGCGCTCCAGCCAGCGGCTTCGACTCCCCGAACTGGGATCGCATCGCCATCAGACCCGGCATCTCGTGCTCGGCCAGGTTGATCTCCTTACGGCCGAACTCGGCGAGTCCCAGATCGGCCACCTTGAAGTCGCCGGCAGCGAGGGTCGTTTGCACGGTCAGGTCCGGAAGAACAGTCACGTCCAAAAGCGTAGTCGGTCCCGACGCGTGGTCGGTTGGTCCGCCGCGATGGCCAGCCGTCGGCGATGAGCGTACCGAAGTCACCTGCCCTGTCGGTGTTCGCTCCTATCATCGGCTCGACGGGCGGGTAGGCGCGACAGCGGCCCGATCCACCCGAGCGCGGAAGCCGAAGGACACCACTGTGCCGATCATCGAGGCGTACGACCTGGTCAAGATCTACTCCAGCCGTTCTGGCACTGTGCACGCCCTCGCCGGTCTGAATCTCTCCGTGCCGGAGGGTCGGGTCGAGGGGCTGCTCGGGCCGAACGGAGCGGGTAAGACGACGACGGTCAAGGTGCTCAACACCTTGATCAAGCCTGACCGCGGGTCCGCGCGTGTCGACGGTATCGACGTCCTCGCCGATCCGCAGAGAGTGCGGCGCATCATCGGGGCTTCGGGACAGTACGCCGCAGTCGACGAGAATCTGACCGGTCTGGAAAACCTGGAGATGGTGGGTCGGCTTTATCATCTGGGCGTCCGTCAGTCTCGGCGCCGCGCCGCGGAGCTGGTCGAGGCGTTCGGTCTCACCGCAGCCGGCAACCGGCCAGTGAAGGGTTTCTCCGGTGGGATGCGACGCCGAATCGACCTGGCGGGGGCGCTGGTCAACAAGCCTCGCATCCTGTTTCTCGACGAGCCGACAACTGGTCTGGACCCACGCAGCCGACTCGGGATGTGGGAAACCATCAGCGAACTGGTGCGCGAGGGCACCACGGTGCTGCTGACTACGCAGTATCTCGAAGAGGCCGATGCCCTGGCCGACCACATCTCGGTCATCGATCAGGGCCGCGTCATCGCCAAGGGCACGGCCGACGAACTCAAGGCGCAGGTCGGTGGGCATCGCGTGGTAGTCACCCTGGTCGATGCCGCTGACTCCGGCGCCGCCAGGGAGGTGCTGGCTCGGTACGGCAGCGCGGAACCCTCGGGGGCCGACGGCGGGCGTGAGCTGGAGGTTGCCGTGCAACAAGGTCCGGTGGCCCTGCAGCGGGTGCTGGCCGACCTCGAACAGCAGGACATCCGACTGCACGACGCCGGAATGCGCCGACCGACCCTGGACGATGCCTTCCTCACCCTCACCGGCCACCCGGCCGACGGGGCTGACGGGACTGATCGGGCTGACGAGATCGACCCCGACGGACGAGCCAAGCCGACAGACCACCAGGACACACCCCGCCGCCGAGAGACCGTGGTATGAGCACACTGACCGATGCGCCGTCGAGTACTCCTTCGCCGCCGCCACAGCAAGAGGTGGTGGGCGCTTTTTCCACCTGGCTCGCCGACGGCTGGACCGTCACCTGGCGCAACCTCAACAAGATCAAGCGCTCGCCCGACATGCTGTTCTTCGCGGTGCTCCAGCCGATCATGTTCGTTCTGCTGTTCAGCCAGGTCTACGGCGGGATCATCGAAATCGAGGGATCGGACTACACCAACTTCCTGATGGCCGGCATTTTCGCCCAGACCGTGGTCTTCGGATCAACCTTCTCCGGAGCCGCGATGGCTCAAGACCTGAAGGAGGGTCTGATCGACCGCTTCCGCACGTTGCCGATGAACCCCTCCGCCGTTCTGATCGGTCGCACCAACTCCGACCTGGCGCTCAACAGCATCTCCATGGTCATCATGATCGCCACCGGCTTCGCCGTCGGCTGGCGGTTCACTAACGGGTTTCCGTCGTTCTTGGCCGGCGTTGGGCTGCTGCTGTTGTTCTCCTACGCCTTCAGCTGGGTCATGACCCTGCTCGGGATGGTCGTGCGGACACCCGAGACCATCAACAATGCCGCGTTCATGATCTTGTTTCCGCTCACCTTCATCTCCAACGCGTTCGTCCCGGCTGCGAGCCTGCCGCGACCGCTGGAGATCTTCGCCAACTGGAACCCCGTCTCCGCGTTGGTCCAGTCGGCTCGCGATCTCTTCGGCAACACCCCAGACGGGATCGTCCGCGACACCTTCCCGATCGAACATCCGATAGTGACGGTCTTTGTCGGCGTGGCGGTGATCCTGGTGGTATTCGTCCCGTTGTCCATCCGGCAGTTCGCCCGCACCAGTTCCCGCTGAGGTGACCTCGACGTCGGGGTGCCGAGTCAGCAGGCCACCGGAGTACCGTCCGCGATCTTGTACTGCGACCGTGAGTCGAACAGCAGCGGAATCAAACCACGGGTCGGCTGGCCCAGCGAGACGTACCGGCCGTCGCCGCTGCGCTTGCTGGCGATCCCGTGCAGGGCCAGGGCGCGACGAACCTGGGCGAACGTCTCGGCGGTGAGCTGATAGCCGCACATCGGCTTCGGTTCCACCTCACTGGAGCTGGTCGGGAGCATGTCGTCCTGGCCGCCGAAGTAGACCACGCCGTCGCCGCTGCGTCCCGCCTCGGTGTTGCGCTGCGCCGCCGCCGCCGTTTCGCGTTCCAGCAGGTCGCGGTTCTCCAACCCCATCTGCACCGAGCCGACGGCACTGGAGTAGTTGACCTCGACCCGGCGCCGGTTCAGCAGTGAAGCGTCCGCCTCCTCCGCGTCGTCCAGCGGCTGGTTGGCGGTCTCCGACAGCATGCCAACCACGTTCACCAGCCCCGCGTAGTTCCGCAGAATCCGGGCTTGGCCGTCGCCGGCGACCTGCCGGAACGGCTCCCCGTCCTTGACTAGGTGGCCGTAGACGCCAGAGCTGTAGCCGAGGCTGGTGACCAGAGCGGAGGAGTACTTCGCACTCATCTCCTTGGCCAGATCGTGCACGACTGGGTCGACGTTGCGGTTGCGCGACCACAGGTGCAGCAGGTCGGTGTGGTAGAACTCGCGGGGACCGTACTCGTGCAGGTCGTTCAGCACGTCCGGCTTCCAGTCGCGGATCGTCTTGGTCACCGCGCGTCCCTCTGGTGTAGCCAGTTTCATGTAGTCCCGGTTGACGTCGACGCCGTCGGCGTTGCCGCGGGTGTCGGCGACCCAGCCGTCGGGGTTGGGGTTGACCAGCAGCACGGTGGTCCGCCGCAAGAAACGAGTCAGCGAAGGGTCGGTGGTGAAGGCCAAGTCGCGCGCCAACTGCATGCCTGCCTCACGGCCAGACTTCTCGTCACCGTGTACCGAGCAGGTGAACATCACCACCGAGCCCTGGCTGGCGAGCAGCTGGCTGGGCGGGGTGGGCGCGCCGACGGCGACGAGCTGGATCGGCCGCTGCTGGTTCGTCCGGCCGATGTTCTGCACCCGAACACGGTCGCTGGCCGCGTCCAGATCACGAAGGAACTTCTTGGCCTGCGGCTGGGTGGTCCAGGTCACCCCGTTCGAGGTCTCGAACGGGGTTTTCAGCGTGTCCGGCGCGGCCGCTAGGGCGCCTTTCAAACCGGCACCCTTGGGTGGGTCGGCTTCGGCCTGATTCCCGGCTACCAACGCCATCGACATCGCGAGTCCGGCTGCCACCGCAGCCACCACAATCCGTCGTCTCACCCTCAGTCCTCTCGGCTGAGGCCGCGCAGCGCCCGAGCAGGGCCGATCCAGCGGCCACCTGATCCCCGAGCTGAGACCTCAGCCAACTGGCAGCTGAGAAGAAAGTCAACGGATGAAAATGCCTGAGAATATGCTAGAGGGTCGCAGAACTCCGGCAGCAATGCTGCTGGCAGCGCTGGGAATCGTCCTGTTCACAGTGCCCGTGGGGCATATCAGGCCCTGGTGACGACGAGCTTGCCACGGGCATGGCGGGTCTCGACCTTCTCCAACGCCGTCAGCGCCTGCTGGAACGGGTAGACGTGCTCGATCACCATGCGGGTCCGACCGGTCGAGATGTCGGCGACGAGGTCGGCCATGTCCGAACTCGTGTCGGCGCGGTGCGGGAACTGCTCGACGTGAATGCCTCGCTCGGATGGGCAGGGATCGCCGGAGACCGTGACGAGGTGACCGTCGTCGCGCACGACCTGCAGGCTCGGTGCGGGAGTGCCCGGTTGGATGGCCAGGGCCGCGTCCACGCCGTCGGCCGCCCACGCGCGTACCTGGCCGGTCCAGGTCGGGTCCCCATAGTCCACGGCGAGTTCGGCTCCAAGCGAGCGCAAGTAATCGTGGTTGGCCGGTGACGCGGAGCCGGCCACCCTGACCCCACGCTGGGCGGCCACCTGGACGACGAGGGTGCCGATCGCGCCCGACGCGCCAGCGACAAACAACGTCTGCCCGGATCTCATGCCTAGCGTGTGCAGGGACTCGACGGCAGCATCGCCGGCGATCGGGATCGCGGCGGCCGTCACCAGGTCCAGCCCGTCGGGCACTACCGTGATGCGGCGCGGGTTCACGGCCACGAGCGGTGCCCACGTGCCGCCCTTGGGGTTGCCCACGCTGGTCACCATCACCCGAGCCCCGACATCGATGCCGGTAACCCCGGCGCCGGTCTCGGCCACCACACCGGCCGCTTCGAGCCCGATGACGTAGGGGAACGACACACCCTGTGGGATGAAGTACCGGTCATGGACACCCACACCGAAGGCATGGACCGCAATGAGGACCTCGTCGGCGTCCACGGCCGGCGCCGGGACCTCGGCGAGTTCGACATTTTGATCCGTCGCATCCGTACGGACATAGGCTTGCATCGCACGTCCTCACATCAGGGGGCAGGTGTCGCTGCCGAGCTC
>JAKDLH010000247.1 GCA_030452945.1 Microlunatus sp.
TGTCTGGTCGGCGGTGGTCAGGACGGGGGTCAACTGGCCGAGGCATTCCTCGCGGCCGACCTGCCGGTCGGCCACCGCGGCGTGCTGCTTACCGGACCGTACCTGCCGCCGGATCGTCGCGAGCAGCTCGACCGGATGGTCAGTCGGCGACCGGAGATGAGCATCCACCGCTTCGTGTCGCGGGCTGAGGAGTTCATCGGCTCGGCGGCGGCCACCGTCACCATGGGCGGCTACAACTCGGTCTGCGAGTCGCTGGCCGCAGGCGGGCCCACGCTGGTCGTACCCCGGGTGGTCCCCCGGGTGGAACAGGTGATGCGGGCCGATGCGCTGTCCCGGGCCGGCTGGCTCGACGTGCTGCTGCCGGCGGAGCTGAGCCCCGGGCGTATCGGCGGCTGGTTGGCCGCCGCGGTCATCGGTGGCCGGCGCCCGCGACGGCCGATCGACCTGGACGGCCTGGCCCGGGTTCCGCGGCTGGTCGATGGGTTGCTGGAGCGGAGTTCGGAGGTCGTTCATGCGGTCGGTTGATCCCCACCTCTACGTAGACCAGAGCCCGGCCGCGAGCGGTCGGATCGGCTACGTGGCGAAGATGTATCCCCGATTCTCCGAGACTTTCATCGTCAACGAGATCCTGGGCCTGGAACGAGCCGGCGTGGAGCTGGAGATCTTCTCTCTGCGACCGCCGGCCGACGGCCGCTTCCACGAGACCCTGGCCGCAGTCCGGGCCCCGGTCAGCTATCTCGGCACTTCCGTCCGAGCCCAGGGGTTGTGGGACCGGCTGGCTGATGCCCAGGAACTGCTGCCGCAGCTAGAACGTCAGCTGCCGGACCTGCTCGAGTTGGCCGCTGACGACGCGGTCTCGGCCCTGGAACTCGCGGTCGCTGTCCGCCGGCGCGGCATCACCCGTCTGCACGCCCACTTCGGCTCGGTGGCCACCGCCGTGGCCCGGGTGGCCGCCCGGCTCGCCGGCGTTGAGTACAGCTTCACCGCCCACGCCAAAGACATCTTCCACGACAGTGTCGAACCGGCCGCGTTGCGGCAGCGGCTGGCTGAGGCCGCCTTCGTGGTCACGGTCAGCGACTACAACCTCGGCTACCTGCGACGCACCTTCGGCGAAGCCGCCGACCGGGTGGTCCGGGTGTACAACGGTTTGGACTTGCGAAGGTTCACCTACACCGTGCCCCACACCCGGCCGCCCGTGGTGGCCGCCGTCGGTCGGCTGGTGGAGAAGAAGGGTTTCCGGCATCTGATCGACGCGGTCGCCCGCCTGCTCGGCGACGGACGGGACATCCAGTTGGATCTGGTGGGCGCCGGCGACCAGGAACACGCCCTGCGTGCTCAGATCGAAACCCTGGATCTGCACCGGCAAGTGCGACTTCTCGGGCCGCTGCCCCAGCACCGGGTCCGCGAGGTGATCCGCGGCGCCGCGGTCGTGGCCGCTCCGTGCGTGGTCGGCGAGGATGGGAACCGCGATGGTCTGCCCACCATCGTGTTGGAGGCCATGGCCCTGGGGACGCCCTGCGTGGCGACGCCGGTGACCGGCATCCCGGAGGTGCTGCGGCACCAGGAGACCGGTCTACTGGCCGCTGAGGCCGATCCGGTCGACTTGGCCCGGCAGCTCGACCGCCTGATCGCCGATGCCGACCTGCGCACCCGGCTGGCCGACAACGCCCGCAACCTGATCGAGGCCGAATTCGACGTCACTCGCACCAGTCGCCGGCTATCCGAGCTGTTCGCGGCCGCCGAATCCCAGCAGGAGGTGGCCTGATGCGTGTCGCCTACGTGTGCACCGATCCCGGGGTGCCGGTCTTCGGCCGCAAGGGCGCCTCGGTACACGTTCAGGCCGTGCTGACGGCATTGCTGCGCCGCGGTGCCGAGGTCGATCTGATGTCCCCCCGGCCGGGCGGTAAGCCACCTGTGGGCCTGGCGGCCGTCCGCGTGCACGAACTGCCACGAGCCGAACACGCGGATCCCGCGCTGCGGGAGGTCGCCGCCCAGCAGGCCGACGCGCGGGTCGCAGCGGTGCTCGATCGGCTGCGGTCGGAGCATCCGCTGGATCTGGTGTATGAGCGTTACGCCCTGTGGGGGCGGACCGCGTCGGCCTGGGCTCGACGCCATCACGTCCCACATCTGCTGGAGGTGAACGCGCCGCTGGTCACCGAGCAGGCCCGGCACCGGACGCTGGTGGACATCGCTGGCGCCGAGGAGGTGGCCACGGCCGCCATGTCGGCGGCCAGCACGGTGATCTGCGTGAGCGACCCGGTCGCCGACTGGGCGCGACGGTACGTGAGGAATCCCTCGGTAGTGCACACCTTGGCCAACGGGGTCGACACCTCCCGGATCATCCCTGCGCCGGCCGGACCCCCCGCCGCTCCATCGAGCGAGTTCACTATCGGCTTCGTCGGCACGCTCAAACCCTGGCACGGGGTGGAGACCCTGCTGGAGGCGACCGCGCTGCTGGTGGCCGACGACCCCTCCTACCGGGTGCTGCTGGTCGGCGACGGTCCACTGGCCGACGTGCTGCGGGCGCGGGCCGACCAGCTCGGGATAGCCGAGCAGGTGGAGATGACCGGCGCCCTCGATCCCGACCGGATCCCGGCCCAGCTGCACCGCTGCCAGGTGGCGGTCGCGCCCTATCCGGCCAGCGCCGACTTCTACTTCTCGCCCCTGAAGCTGTACGAGTATCTGGCGGCCGGGGTGCCGGTAGTGGCCAGCCGAGTGGGTGATCTGCCCGAGACCCTGCAAGACGGGCGCCTCGGCGTGCTGGTCTCACCCGGGCAGCCGCGGGAGCTAGCCGACGCCATCGCTGGCCTGCGGGCCGATCCCGCCCGTCGGTCCGCCTTGGCCAGGGCCGGTCGGGCGCAGGCCGTACGCCACCACGACTGGTCCCGGGTGGTGACTCGAGCACTGCGACTGGCGGGCGTGGGGGACAGCACAGACCGCCCGCCCGCGCTGGTCGGAGTCGAGTCGTGAGCACCAGACCTACGACGCTGCTCGAAGCCTTGTCCAAACTGAGGGCTTCGGGCCGACGATTCGCTCCCCAGCTGAAACCGGAACGGAAGCTGATCGTCGGCGGACTGGTCGCCCTGGTCGCCGAGGTGATCATGCGGCTGCTGGAGCCATGGCCGCTCAAGTTCGTCATCGACGGGGTGATCACCCGCACCGGTCTCGACCTCGAGTCCGGTGTGACGTTGGATCTGCAGACCGTGTTGGTGCTCTCCTGCGTGGCGTTGTTGTCGATCGTCGGGCTGCGCGCACTGTCGGCCTACCTGATGACGCTGTGTTTTGCCCTGGCGGGGAACCGGCTGCTGACTCGGGTCCGGGCTGATCTGTACGCCCACCTGCAGCGATTGTCGATGGGGTTCCACGACCAGGCCGGCACCGGCGATCTGGTGCAGCGGGTCACCGCTGATGTGGGACGGCTGAAGGAAGTCGCGGTCACCGCCGGGCTGCCGTTGCTCGGCAACTCTGCGACCTTGCTGGGCATGGTGGTGGTGATCGCCGTGCTGGACTGGCAGCTGGCCCTGGTGATGCTGCTGGCCTTCCCGGTGTTCCTGCTCACCGGCCTGAGATTGGGCCGGCGGATCACCACGGTGTCTCGAGCACAGCGTCGGGCCGAGGGGGCATTGGCCTCGCTGGCCACCGAGACGCTCTCCTCGATGCGGGTCGTGCAGTCGTACTCGCTCGAGGAGCAGATGCAGCGCCAGTTCGCCAGCAGCAACACCAAGACGCTCAAGGACGGGGTCAAAGCCAAACGACTCGCGGCCGGGCTGGAACGCAAGACCGATGTGCTGGTCGGCCTGGCCACGGCGGTGGTGCTCTACGTGGGCGCACAACGGGTGCTGGCCGGCGCACTCACCCCCGGCGAGCTGGTGGTGTTCCTCACCTACCTGAAGGCCGCTTTCAAGCCGATGCGAGACGCGGCCAAGTACACCGGCCGGATCTCCTCCGCCGCCGCGTCGGCGGAACGGATCGTCGCCATCTTGGACACCCACCCCGAGGTGCGAGACGCCAGTTGGTCCCGGCCGGCCCGCCGGTTCCTCGGCGACGTCCGGTTCGAGAACGTCTGGTTGTCCTACCAGCCGGGCTGTCCGGTGCTGCACGGTGTCGACCTGCACATCCGCGCCGGCGAGCGGGTGGCCATCGCCGGACCTTCCGGCTCCGGCAAGTCGACGATCGCCATGCTGCTGTCCCGGTTGCGTGACCCCGACGAGGGACAGGTCCGCATCGACGGGCACGACCTGCGCGACCTCACCATGGCCTCGGTCCGGCGCCAGGTGGCGGTAGTGCTGCAGGAGAGCGTGCTGTTCGCCACCAGCATCGCCGAGAACATCGCGCACGGGTTGCCCGAGGCCACCGACGAGCAGATTGCGACCGCCGCCCGGCTGGCGGGGGCACACGAGTTCATCACCGCCCTACCGCGTGGCTACGACACCGTGGTCGGGGAGCGCGGGGCCACCCTTTCCGGTGGACAGCGGCAACGGATCGCCATCGCCCGGGCCGCCGTCCGCGACGCTCGGGTCATCGTGCTCGACGAGGCGATGACCGGACTGGACATCGATACCGAACGCGAGGTCGCCGCCGCCTTGGACCGGCTCACCCGCGACCGGACCACGCTGGTGATCACCCACGACTTGGACGCCGCGGCGACGGCGGACCGGGTCGTGTGGATCGAGGCGGGCCGGGTCGTCGGCATCGACAGCCCGGCGGAGAGGTGATGGAATCCCATGCTCAACCCAGCTGAGGTGTCACTCGCTGTCCGCGACCCGGCCCTGCCGGGCTTGCGGCTGCTGCTCGACAACGAGCGTCTGGGCGAGTGGCTGAGTGACCTGCTGGGTCGCGAGGTCGTCATCCGGCGGCGCCATCTGCGCTACAAGCCCGGCACCAGCTGCGTTCTGCACGCCGAAGGCGCGGGACAGCCGCTGCTGGTGTCGGCCTATCGGCCGGCGGACTCCGCCAAGCTCGGCAAGACCTGCAAACAGGCTCCGGCTGGCACGGTCGTCGGCGTCGACGTCCCGCTCGGCGTCCTGGTGTCCACCCTGGCCGCCGACCGCGATCTGGTCGCGCTGGCTGTCCTGCCGGACGAGTCGCGTCGGCAGTTGCTGCTGGATCGGATGCTGGGAGAGGGCGCCGTGCTACCCGGGGCCGAGCCAGAGATGCTGCGCTACAAGCCGCACCGACGGTGGGTCGGTCTGCTACCCACCACCAGCGGCCCGGTCTTGCTGCGGGCGTACCGCCGGACGGCGATCACGAGTGCGGCGCAGGCGGTCAGCCGACTGCAGGACGGCGCACCGCGTACGCCTCGGTTGCTGGGGTGGGATCGGCGTCTGGGGCTGGCCGCCGTGGAGTTCCTGGCTGGCCGGCCCGCCCACGATCCGACCGTGGCCGACACCACC
>JAKDLH010000248.1 GCA_030452945.1 Microlunatus sp.
GGCGCCGGCTTCCCGACCGGCATGAAGTGGTCGTTCGTGCCGCAGGACAATCCGAAGCCGAAGTACCTGGTGGTCAACGCCGACGAGTCCGAGCCGGGCACCTGCAAAGACGTCCCGCTGATGATGGCCTCGCCGCACACCCTGATCGAGGGCGTGATCATCTCCTCGTACGCGATCCGGGCGTCGTACGCCTTCATCTACATCCGCGGCGAGGTGCTGCACGTGGTTCGCCGCATGCAGCAGGCGGTCCGGGAGGTTTACTCCGCCGGCTACGCGGGCAAGAACATCCTGGGTACGGGCTACGATCTGGAGATCGTGGTGCACGCTGGCGCCGGCGCCTACATCTGCGGCGAGGAAACCGCGCTGCTGGACTCGCTGGAGGGCCGTCGCGGTCAACCGCGGCTGCGCCCGCCGTTCCCGGCCGTCGCCGGTCTGTACGCCAGCCCGACGGTGATCAACAACGTGGAGACGATCGCCTCGGTGCCCAGCATCATCGGCAACGGCGCAGAGTGGTTCGCCTCGATGGGCACCGAGAAGTCCAAGGGCATGACGCTGTACTCGATGTCGGGCCATGTGACCAAGCCCGGGCAGTTCGAAGCGCCGCTCGGCACCACCTTGCGACAGCTGTTGGATCTGGCCGGGGGCATCCGCAAGGGCCACGAGCTGAAGTTCTGGACCCCGGGGGGCTCGTCGGTTCCGATGCTGACTTCGGCGCACCTGGATGTCCCGCTGGACTACGAGGCGGTGGTGACGGCGAAGTCGATGCTCGGCACCAAGGCCCTGCAGTGTTTCGACGACACCACCTCGGTGGTGCGGACCGTGCTGCGGTGGACCGAGTTCTACAAGCACGAGTCCTGCGGCAAGTGCACGCCGTGTCGCGAAGGCACGTGGTGGTTGGTGCAGATTCTGCACCGGATGGAGGAGGGCAAAGGCGAGGAGGGCGACATCGAGAAGCTGCTCGACCTGTGCGACAACATCCTCGGCCGGTCCTTCTGCGCTCTCGCCGACGGCGCGACCTCCCCGATCAACTCCGCGATCGAGTATTTCCGGCCGGAGTTCGAGGCGGCCATGCACACTCCCGCCTGGGAGCTGTTCCCCTACGAGCGCAGCACGATCTTCGTCCGGGAAGGGGTAGCGGTATGAGTGTGACCTCCAAGCCAGGGCAGGATCTCCAAAAGCGCGAGGACCTGATCACCCTGACCATCGACGACGTCGAGGTCAGCGTGCCGAAGGGCACCCTGGTGATCCGGGCCGCGGAGCTGATCGGAGTGGAGATTCCGCGGTTCTGCGACCATCCGCTGCTGGACCCGGTCGGCGCCTGCCGGCAGTGCATGGTCGAGGTGTCGGACGCCGGCAACGGCCGGCCGATGCCCAAGCCACAGGCCTCCTGCACCCTCGAGGTCGCACCCGGCATGGTGGTCAAGACCCAGGTCACCTCGCCGGTCGCGGACAAGGCTCAACACGGGCAGATGGAGTTCCTGCTGGTCAACCACCCGCTGGACTGTCCGATCTGCGACAAGGGCGGGGAGTGCCCGCTGCAGAACCAGTCGATGTCCAACGGCTACGCCGAGTCCCGGTTCCACGACACCAAACGCACCTATCCCAAACCGGTCCACCTGTCGGCCAACGTGCTGCTCGACCGCGAACGCTGCATTCTCTGTGCTCGGTGTACCCGGTTCGCCGCCGAGATCGCCGGAGATCCCTCCCTAGTATTGATCGAACGCAGCGCCCTGCAGCAGGTCGCCACCTACGATCCCGAACCGTTCCAGTCCTACTTCTCCGGCAACACCATCCAGATCTGCCCGGTCGGTGCCCTGACCAGTGCGGCGTACCGGTTCCGGTCCCGACCCTTCGACCTCGTCTCGGTGCCTTCGATCGCCGAGCACGACGCGTGCGGCTCGGCGATCCGGGTCGACTACCGGCGAGGTTTGGTGATGCGCCGCCTGGCCGGAGACGATCCGGAGGTCAACGAGGAGTGGATCACCGACAAGGACCGGTACGCGTTCGCCTATGGTCGCGGCCCGGACCGACTCACCCGCCCGCTAGTCCGCCACACCGATGCCGACGGCGACACCGTGATGCGTCCCGCGTCCTGGCCCGAAGCCATCGACGTGGCGGTCCGGGGTCTGCAGGCGGCCCTGCGCCCGCCGGCCACCGCGGCTGGCGATGAGGCGGCCGACGCGATCGCTGCGGCTTCGCCCGGGAGCCGCGTCGGCGTGCTGACCGGTGGCCGGCTGACCCAGGAGGACGCGTACGGGTACGCGAAGTTCGCCCGGGCCGTGCTCGGCACCAACAACATCGACTTCCGCTCCCGCCCGAACAGCCGGGAGGAGGCGGAATTCCTGGCCCACGCCGTGGCCGGCACGGGCCGCGGCGTCACCTACGCAGACCTGGAGCAGGCCAGGCGGGTGCTGCTGGTCGCGTTCGAGCCCGAAGAGGAGGCCGGCGCGATCTTCCTCCGGCTGCGCAAGGCCGTTCGCAAGAAGGGCCTACGGGTGGCGACCGTGGCGCCGTACCTGAGCAACGGCAACCACAAACTCGACGCGACGCTGGTGGCCACCGCTCCGGGCGCGGAGGCGCGAGTGCTGGCTGATCTGCCGGTCGATCTGGTCCCTGACGCCGACACGATCATCTTGGTGGGGGAGCGCGCCGCACTGGCGTCCGGCACCCTCAGCGCGGTGCTCGATCTGGCCGAGCACACCGGTGCCCGGCTGGCCTGGGTGCCACGCCGGGCGGGGGATCGTGGTGCGATCGAGGCGGGCTGCCTGCCGGACCTGCTGCCCGGTGGCCGCCCGGTCGGCGATCCGGCGGCACGCGTGGATGTGGCCGCGACCTGGGGCAGTGCCAGCCTGCCGACCGAGGCCGGTCGCGACATCGACGAGATGCTGTTCGGGGCCGGCGACGCCGAGCTCGGTGGACTGATTGTGGCCGGCGTCGATCCGGGCGACCTGCTCGATCCAACCGCCGCGCTGGAGGGCCTGGAGAAGGTCGGCTTCGTGGTCAGCATCGAGACCAGGGCCTCGGCCGTCACCGAGCGGGCCGATGTTGTGCTCCCGGTGTCGCTGATCGAAGAGCGACCAGGCACTTTCGTCACGTGGGAGGGACGGGAGCGGCATTTCGAGACGGTGTTCGTCAAGCCCAGCTCGATGAGCGATCTGCGGGTTCTGGCCGCGTTGGCCGACGGGCTGGGTCGCCCGCTCGGGCTGCGGACGGCCGCTCAAGCCCGCGCCGAGCTGGTCGAGCTCGGTTGGTGGAGCGGCGTCCGAGCCGCGGCTCCGCGCATCGGCGCCGGGACCGGAGTCGAACCTGGACCGGATCGGGTGCTGTTGGCCACCTGGCGGATGCAGCTGGATGACAGCTCGGCCATGTCCGGGGAGCCGTATCTGCGCGACACCGCCCAGCCGCCGGTGGCGGTGCTGCATCCGGATACGGCGGCGGCCGCGGGTGTGGCTGACCGGGTGCGGGTCAGCAACGACAACGGCTCGATCACCCTGCCGGTGCGATTGGCCCCGGAGATGGTGCCAGGTGTGGTCTGGCTGCCGACCCGACCACCCGGGTACGACCTCGCGTCGAACTTGGCGGCGGCGGCGGGAGATCCGGTCCGGATCGAACCCGCGACGGAGTCGCTTCCGGGTGGGCACGTGAGGAGCGAGCACGACGGAGGTGCGGTGAGATGACGGCGCTCGATCTCAAGGTCTTCTTCGACGACCCGTGGTGGCTGGTGCTGCTCAAGGCGGTGTTCGCCTTGGTCTTCCTGCTCCTGATGACGCTGTTCACAATCTGGTATGAGCGGCGCGTGGTCGGTTTCATGCAGCACCGCAAGGGCCCGAACATGAACGGCCCGTTCGGCCTGTTGCAGTCTCTGGCGGACGGTATGAAGTTGATGTTCAAAGAGGACTTCACGCCGAAGAACGCCGAGAAGCTCGTCTTCATGCTGGCGCCGTTCGTGATGGCGATCCCGGCCGTCACGGCGTTCTGCGTGATCCCGCTCGCCGGGGTGGTGCGGATTCCGTTCACCGACATCACCACGCCGTTGCAGGTCACCGATCTGCCGGTGTCGGTGCTGTTCATCCTGGCCGTGGCCTCGGTCGGCGTGTACGGGATCGTGCTGGCCGGCTGGTCCGGCGGTTCGACCTACTCGCTGCTCGGCGCCGTACGGTCCAGTGCCCAGGTGATCAGCTACGAGATCGCGATGGGCCTGGCTCTGGTCGGGGTCTTCCTCTACGCCGGCTCCCTGTCCACCTCGGAGATTGTGGCGGCTCAAGCCCAGAACAACTTCCAGATCTTCGGCCTGAGCTTCCCGCTCTGGTACTGCGTGCTGTTGATCCCGTCGTTCGCCATCTACCTGATCTCCATGGTGGGCGAGACGAACCGCGCTCCGTTCGACCTGCCGGAGGCCGAGGGCGAACTGGTTGGCGGCTTCCACACCGAGTACTCCTCGATGCGCTTCGCCATGTTCTTCATGGCCGAGTACATGAACATGATCACGGTCTCGGCCCTGGCCACTACGCTGTTCCTCGGCGGCTGGCACGCTCCGCTGCCGTTCAACCTGATTCCGGCGCTCGACCAGGGCTGGTGGGGCCTGCTGTGGTTCGTGCTCAAGGTGCTGGTCTGCCTGTTCGTTTTCGTCTGGTTGCGCGGCACCCTGCCGCGGCTGCGGTACGACCAGTTCATGAGCTTCGGTTGGAAATGGCTGATCCCGATCGCGTTGGTCTGGATCATCGCCGTCGCCACGTTCCGGATCGGCAGCCAAGAGGGCTGGTTCGCCACCCCGGTGTTCTGGGTGATCGCCGGTCTGGTCCTGGTCGCGTTGATCGTCGTATCCTTCCTCGGCGGAGGCAAGGAGCCTGAGGAGCCGGCCGCTCCGGCAGGCGACTTCGACGCCTTCGCCGACGGCTATCCGGTCCCGCCGCAGGGTGACCAACAGTTGCCCGAACTCGCCGGCGTCCTGGTGGGCGAACAGAGCGATGACGACGAGGAGCCCGGGCCCCGTCGGGCCCGAGAGACTACGAAGGAGCCGTCCTGATGGGTGTCTTCGACCCGATCGCCGGGTTCGGTGTGACCTTTCGCACCATGTTCCGCAAGACCTTCACCGAGGACTATCCCAACGCGCCCAAGGTGACGGCGCCGCGATTCCACGGCCGACACCAGCTCAACCGCTGGCCCGACGGTCTGGAAAAGTGTGTCGGCTGCGAGCTTTGCGCATGGGCTTGCCCGGCCGACGCCATCTACGTCGAGGGCGCCCAGAACACCGACGGCGAGCGGTACTCGCCGGGGGAGCGTTACGGTCGCGTCTATCAGATCAACTAACTGCGCTGCATCCTGT
>JAKDLH010000249.1 GCA_030452945.1 Microlunatus sp.
CCTCGAAGGCTTCGGAGTGCGGGAGGTGGGCAAGACCGACCCCGTTGATCCCGACCCGTGCGTTCCCGGTCCGCAGGCGACCGAGGTCGCGGCGCGAGTGGCGATCTAGGTCTCTTCACTGCTTGACCGATCGTCCCTAGCGTTGGACTCCGATGCGTTCACCCGCGGCCGCCGCCGCGTGCGACCACCGAGGCAGCCATGCGCCCGGTGGGCGTGCGACGTTCAGCGCGGATCAAGCCGGCAAGCGGCCCTAGCGGTCCCAGAGGAGGGCAAAGGTCGAGATGATCACCGGGGCGCCAGCACCAGGGACTGCGGATGTACCTGTCGGCCAGGTGCGAGGTGCCGGTGGTGACCCCGCGTTCCGGGCCCGAGTCACGTGGTTTCTCCTCGCCGGCTTGATCAATCTGGTTCTGATCGCGTTGGTCCTCCGGAACGGTCCTGCCCCGAACCACCCCGCCCCGGACCACATTGTGCAGGCGTCGCTGGTCGCCTTCGGTGTCGCCGTGGCAGCGCGTCACGACGGTGTTGTGCGGATCGCGTTGGCCGCAGGCCTCAATCTGCCGTCCTACCACCGGCACCAGTTGAGCTATCACCTGGGTCAGCTGCACCGGGCCATGGCCATCGCGGCCACGGGCTGGGTAGCGATCGCTGTCGCCCAAACAGTGACACGCCGCGACGCCGTCGGTGGAATCGTCGGGGCAGCCGCGCTGCTGCTGCTGGTGGCGATCGGTTGGAGCGCCCGTGAACCCATCCGCAGGCGGCTGCACAACGCGTTCGAGGCCGTACACCGGTTCGGGGGGTGGGCGACGATAGTCATACTGAGCTGGCTGGTGGTCCGCGGCAGTCTGCTGGGTCGTCCTCCGAACGTCGACATCGCGCGCGCCCTGGCTCAGCCGAGCGTCGGCCTGCTCGTCGTGGTCGTCGGGTTGGTGGTTCATCCGTGGCTCGGTGTCCGTCGGCTTCCAGTCGAGATCATCGGTGTCACACCGGACGTGGTCATCCTCGCCCTGCCCGGGCGTCGGTCGGTCGGAGAATTCGTACGGGTGAGTCGGGACGGCCGCGAGTGGCACTCGTTCGCCGTCTCGACCGTCGGCACGGAAGGTCCCGGTCGGTTCTGCCTCGTGATCCGTCGCGCTGGCGACTGGACCGAACGGCTCGGTCGTGATGCCCACGGCGGGCGCACCCCGGGATCGCTGCTGGTCAGACCAATCCGCGGCTACGGATTCATGTTGCATGCTCAGTCATACCGACGCGTCCTTTTCGTGGCCACCGGTGCAGGTATAGGGCCGGTCCTTCCCTACCTCCTCGGTCAGTCCGGGCTGGACTTCGAGTGCCTGTGGATCGGCCGTGACCACCGCCGTGGGATGGGCTCCCACCTCGTCGACGAGCTGCTGGCCCGGGGATCGGTCACCTTGATCGACACCGCGGGCGGCCGCCCAGACGTCGGCAGTCTGGTGAGGGACAGGCTGGTGGGTGAGGTCGCGGTGAGTTTCGACGCCGTCTTCGTGGTCAGCAACGCGGCCGTGCGGGACGTCGTGGCCCGGGTGTGCTGGGGCCTCCACGTTCCGTGCTACGGCCCGACCTTCGACTCCTGATACGCCGGCTGTCTCGACCCGACCGCGGCCTCACCCGACCCCGTACGGACGGGAGCCGGCATGCGGCCGCGTGATCGTGCCGAGCAACGTGCCGAGCAGCGAGGGATCGCTTCGACGTGAGTCGAACATGGCCATCGTCTGCAGATGCTGATGGGTGCCCGCCAGCAACGCGACGGCGTCGCGGACCCCGATGGTCAGTTCGAGTCCAGCATGCCGCAAACCGTCGATGATCAGCGATTCCACCTGGGCCAGACAGGTGTCGACGAAGCCGAGATAGGTCTGGTGCAGTTCCGGATGTCGGGCGGCGTGCAGCATCAGCTCCCGATCGCCGATGGTCTCGTCCGCCGATCGGGTGACGCCGAGGCCCTCCAGTGCGTACAAGGCGATCGAGACCAGCTCGTCGGCGTCCTTGTGGCCGGCGGCCATCATCGTCGCCACCGCGCTCTGGGCCGCGGCGAGCTGCATCAGTGAACTCTGCTGGATCATGGCCAGCACCAGCTCGGAGCGGTCGCCGAAGTTGGAGTAGAAAGCTCCCCGGCTGAAGCCGGCGGCCTCGCAGATCTCCTCGACACTGGCCCCCTCTACGCCGCGGTCGGCAAAGACGGTCCGGGCGGCGGCCATCAGCCGTTCCCGAGTCTGGGCCCGGCGGGCGGTGATGGGCGGTTCGGTGGCGGCGTCGGTGCTCATCGCTGTCGGCGTCTCTCGTGCGATCTCGGTCATATCGGCTCGGTCGGTCGTTTCAGTACAGTACTGTATCGGATACAGATCTGTATCCAATACTCGTCAGGACGGTTGCCACCGTGTCTTCGCATCTGTACGCCCTCGGCCGGGCCGCCTATCGGCACCGGGTGCGGGCGCTACTGGCCTGGCTGGCGGCTCTGGTGGTCGCGCTCGGACTGGCCGGCGGCATCGGTGGCACCTTTGACGAGAAGTTCTCCGTGCCCGGTACGGAGTCCCAGATCGCGCTGGACTCGTTGAACCGGACCTTTCCCCAAGCCGGCGGGGTCACCGCGCAGGTGATCGTGCTCGCGCCAGAGGGGGCAACCGTCCGCGACGCGGCGGTCAAGAAGCAGATCGAGGCCGGCGTCGACGCCCTCGGAACCGTCGACCGCGTCGACAGCGTGACTTCACCGTTCGACTCCTTCGCCAAGGGTGCGATCTCCGACGACGACCAGGCGGCGATCATCCAGCTCCAACTGATCACCGTGGACGGTGCGGTCACCGACGCCACCTTCGACGGCATCGCGGCAGAGACCGCTGCGCTTCAGGCCAGCATCCCCGGGTCGCAGGTGTCGCCGGGCGGCTCGGCCTACAGCAACGACACTCCCGGCTTCAGCATCGTGGAGGTGCTCGGGGTGGTGATCGCGCTGGTGGTTCTGGTGCTCACCCTCGGCTCCCTGGTCGCGGCCGGGATGCCGTTGCTGACCGCCCTGCTGGGCGTCGGCATCACCGTCCTGCTGATCTTCGCCACCACCGGCGTGACCGTGGTGTCCTCCACCACCCCGATGCTGGCGGTGATGCTCGGCTTGGCCGTCGGCATCGACTACGCCCTGTTCATCACCTCCCGCCACCGAGACCAGATGGCGGCCGGGATGGACCCGGAGGAGTCGGTCGCCCAGGCCGTCGCCACCGCCGGGTCGGCGGTCGTGTTCGCCGGTCTGACGGTGATGATCGCGCTATCCGGGCTCGCCGTGGCGGGCATCCCGTTCCTGACCACGATGGGCATCGCCGCGGCCGTTGGGGTCGGCATCGCGGTGCTGATCGCGCTCACCCTGTTGCCGGCGTTGCTCGGGTTCGCTGGTGAGCGGTTGCGACCCAAGACACCTCGCCGCAAGCGCCGAGCCCGGGCCGAGACCGCCGGAACCGAGCCCGCTGAGCCCGGGGCCAAGACGACCCTGCCCCGACGCTGGGTGCGGCTGGTCACCAAGTGGCCGATTCTCACCATCCTGGTCGTGGTCATCGGGCTAGGCGCGATGGCCTACCCGGCCAAGGACCTGCGGATCGCCCTGCCCGACAACGGCGGTGCCGACGCCGGTACGCCTGCCCGCGTCACCTACGACTTGATTAACGACCACTTCGGCGTCGGCTACAACGGACCGCTGATCGTCAGTGCCACCATCGTCGGTTCCGACGACCCGTTGACAGTGATGGACGGAATCGCCGACGACCTGCGCGCGCTGCCGGGAGTGGCCAGCGTGCCGCTGTCCACGCCGAACGAGAACGCCGAGGTGGGCATCGTCCAGGTCATTCCCACCACCGCCCCGGACGCGCAAGAGACCAAAGACCTGGTGATGCGGATCCGATCGATGCACGACGAGTTCCAGGCCGAGTACGGCGTGCCGGTCTACGTCACCGGTTTCACCGCGGTCGCCATCGACGTCTCCGACCGGTTGGGCAAGGCGCTGCTGCCGTTCGGAATCTTGGTCGTGGGTCTCTCGCTGCTGCTGCTGACCATGGTGTTCCGCTCGATCGCCGTCCCGATCAAGGCCACCCTCGGCTACCTGCTCAGTGTGCTCGCCGCGTTCGGCGCGACGGCGATGGTGTTCGAGTACGGCTGGTTCTCCACCGTGTTCAACGTGCCCGATACCGGCCCGGTGATCAGCTTCCTGCCGATCTTGTTGATGGGCATCCTGTTCGGCCTGGCGATGGACTACGAGGTGTTCCTGGTCTCGCGAATCCGGGAGGAGTACGTGCACGCCGTCGCGCGCGCCGGGTCCCGGACCGAAGTCGACCCCGGACGCACGATCGAGGACGGCTTCAACGCGTCCGCCCGGGTTGTGGTCGCAGCCGGAGTGATCATGTTCGCAGTCTTCGCGGCCTTCGTCCCCGAAGGCGAGGGGCCGATCAAAACCATCGCGTTCGGATTGGCCGTCGGCGTCTTCGTGGACGCCTTCCTAGTCCGGATGACGCTGGTTCCGGCGGTGATGACCTTGCTGGGGCACCGGGCGTGGTGGCTGCCGCGCTGGATCGACCAGCGGCTGCCGACGTTCGACGTGGAGGGCGCGGGCTTGGCCCATCAGCTGGCGCTGCAGGACTGGCCATCGGCCGACGATGATCATCTGCTGTACGCCGACGGCCTGCGGGTTCCGGGCAACGACGACGATCTGGGAATGGCCCTGCGCCCCGGCGACGTCGCCGTGGTCGACGGCCAGGTCGACTCCGGGAAGAGCGCACTGCTGCTCAGCCTGTCCGGCCGGATGAAACTGTCCGGCGGCCAGGTCAAGGTCGCCGGACTCGTCCTTCCCGAACAGTCGGCCGCCGTCCGAAGCCGGACCGCGGTGATCGACTGCCGGCAGCTGGCGCCCAAGCATCGCGGCCGGGGCGGGCTGCGGACCGAACTGCGCGTCGCGGAACGCCGGGATCCGTCGGTGATCTTCGTTGACCACGCCGACGTGCTGACCGATCACGACGATCGCGCCGCCCTGGCCAGCCTGCTCGACGAGACCGCCGGGTCCGGGTCTCGGGCCGTGGTGATCGCGGCTCGGGACCGAGCACTGGTCGACGACCTGGTCCGGGTCCCGTACCGGCATCTCACGCTCGGCCCGGTCCCGGATCTCGCCGACAGCCATCGCAACTGAGGCATCACCTGCTCGGTAAGGCACGCAAGCACACAAGGCACGCAAGGCACGAGGCACGCAAGCACACAAGGCACGCAAGCACGCAAGCACACAAGGACTGATACTCGATGATCACGCTGGAACGAGCCAGGACCACGAAGGTCACC
>JAKDLH010000250.1 GCA_030452945.1 Microlunatus sp.
CTGCCTCACCAGCAGCCGAACCCCGATCGATCAGTCAGCCGACGACGCGTGCCCGACGCCGACGGGAGAGCTCGTCACCGTGGGCTGGGGTGGCTGGGGGAACGTCGGCGGCGACCTCGGCCCGCTCGGCGGGCAACTCGGACAGGGTTCCCTCGATGTCGCGCCAGACGCCGCCGAGCGCGATGCCGAAGACGCCTTGACCGCCACGCAGGAGGTCGATCACCTCGTCGTCGGAGGTGCACTCGAAGACCGACACCCCGTCGCTCATCAAGGTCACCTCGCTGAGGTCCTGCACTCCCCGGGCCCGCAGATGCTCGATGGCGGTTCGGATCTGATTCAACGAGATGCCGGCGTCCAGCAATCGCTTGATGACCTTCAAAAGCAAGATGTCGCGGAAGCTGTAGAGCCGTTGGGATCCCGAGCCGGAGGCACTGCGGACCTCAGGGGCGACCAGACCTGTTCGCGCCCAGTAGTCGAGTTGGCGGTAGGTGATCCCCGCCGCGTTGCAGGCGATCGGCCCGCGAAAGCCCAGATCGGCCGGCAGCGGGGAGAAGTCCCCCTCGAACAGCAGCCCTTGGGTGTCGACGATCGCCTCCTGACCCTTAACGGGTCGGGCCGTCGGCATATCGCTGGTGCCCATCTGAGCCTCCGTCTGCAGAACCCCAGCGGTGAAATTCCGCCGGGGGATTTTCCTGTGGTGCCGAAACGCTACGGCCGGGCCGCAGGTGAGGTCAACGACACGCCGCAGGACCTGGTCGCGGCCGGACAAGTCTCAAGTGAGACTCCAGTACCCCGATCACGGCTTGGGCTCCTCACCGGTGACGAAGTCGTCGGGGTTCACCTGATCGAGGAACTCCCGGAACTTTTCGACTTCGTCCTGCTCCGCCTCGGGCATCTCGATGCCGGCCTCGTCCAGCACCTCCTCGGCACAGTAGATCTCCGAGCCCACCCGCAGCGCCAGCGCGATCGCATCTGAAGGACGCGCACTGATCTCGATCCCGTCGACCAGCAGCACGGCGTAGAAGGTGCCTCCGGTCAACTCGGTGATGTGCACCTCGGTGAGGCGGTGACCCAGAGTCGCGAACGCGTCGACCATCAGGTCGTGAGTCATCGGACGCGGTGGCACCAGCCCCTCTTGGGCGTTGGCGATAGCTGAGGCCTCGCTGGCCCCGATCCAGATGGGCAGATAGCGCGCGCCACCGACCTCACGCAACAGCACCATCGGGTTGTTCGCCGGCATCTCCACTCGGACGCCGACCACGTCGAGTTCCTGCATGCGCCCACACTACTTGCCACACCCCGACCGACAAGGGCGGGCACGTCCGGCTACTTCTCCAGACCCGACCTGACCAGCGCGGCGTGGAAGTTGATCACCAGGGCCAAGACCTCGGCGACCAGATCGCGGTTGCCGTCGGCTCGTCTCAGATACGGCGCGATGGCCTGCTCGACCATGCCGATCTCCCGATCGGCGGCCATCTTGAAGGCTCGCAGATGGCGGCCGTCCATACCGAAGTCGGACAGGCGTTTGGCGGCGGCAGCCAGGGTCAGCGCGTCGCGACCGTAGTAGGCCGTGCCGCGGCGGGGTGCGACGATGTGGTTGCGCTCCAGCTCCATCAGGGCCGACTCGGTCAGACCGCTGGCCTCGAGCAGGTCTTTGCGACTCAATCTGAGCGGCTGGCGGGCCGGCGGTGGTGGACCTGCCGGTGGACTCGCGGCCGGAGTCGACGACGGGTCCCCGGGCGCGGGTTCGGCGGCCGCCTGTCCGCCGGCGATCAGACCGTTCGACGTGGGCGGGAGGTCTCCCCGGTCGATCATGGACAGATGTTAACGGATGAACTTGAGCGGCAGATAGTGGTCGCGCTGCACAGTCAGCACGTACCGGAGCCGCTCGATGTCGGACTCCACGTACCGGCGGTATCCCGACGGCGCGCGCTCCGGAGTCACCAGTCCCTCGGTCTCCAGGAACCGGATCTTGGAGATCGAGATGTCGGGGAAGTCAACCTTCAAGGCCGCCAGCACCTGACCGATGCTGCGTACCTGGGCTCGGGCTCCAGTCATCGAGCTCCTGCCCTACCCGCCGTCCTGGTGGCTGCCGAAATAGATCAGCCGGAACTTGCCGATCTGCACCTCGTCGCCGTGCCGGAGCAGGGTGGAGTCCACCAGTTCCCGGTTGACGTAGGTGCCGTTCAGACTGCCGCGGTCGGTCAGGACGGTCCCGTCGGGGGTCCGGATGAACGTGGCGTGCCGGCGGGATACGGAGATGTCGTCGAGGAAGATGTCGGAGTCTTCGTGCCGACCTGCGGTGACCTGGTCGGTGTTGAGGAGGAACCGACTGCCAGCGTTCGCCCCTCGCTGCACGATCAGCAGCGCCGAGCCGCTCGGCAGGGCGCTGACCGCGGCCTCGTCCTCAGCCGACAGACCCTCCAGATCGGACTCCACCACCACCGCCGCGAACGTCTTGGTGGTGTCCCCGCTCGGCGGCACTAACGATGGGCTGGACGGTGAGACTCCGCCGGCCGGGGACTCAGTCAGCGCCGAACCACACTGGCCACAGAAGTTGCTGCCGTCCGGGTTACCGTGGCCGCAGTTGGTGCAGTACGGCATCAGAGTTCGTCCTCCTCACCGATCGTCTTCCCGGCTACGGTCGTCGCCGGGTGTCGATCTCAACGTCTCGTCGAGAGTTTACGCCCCGACAACCTCGGCGTACGCGTCGGCATCGAGCAGATCGTCGAGATCGGTCACCGACGAGATGTCCAGCTCGAACAGCCAGCCGTCGCCGTAGGGTTCGGCGTTGATCGTCTCCGGGTTCGAGTCCAGCACCGGGTTGACCGCTGAGACCACGCCGCTGAGCGGGCAGAAGATGTCGGACACGCTCTTGGTCGACTCCAGCTCACCGCAGGCGTCTCCCGCGGCAACCTCCTCCCCCACCGTCGGTGGGGTGACGAACACGATGTCGCCGAGTTCAGCGGCGGCGTACTCGGTGATGCCGACGCGGACCGTCGAGCCGTTGCCGCTGCGCACCCACTCGTGCTCGGCGGTGTACTTCAAGTCTTCGGGATAGTCGGACACGGCACGCTCCTGAGCAGCTGAAAGTTGAGCCGTCACCGGGGAGTGGGCGCGGCAGACGCTGGCCGAGCGTACTGATTCTTCACCGGCCTGTGCAAGGAGGTGACCTCGACAGACTCCAGACGTTCGACCGACACCGCGCCACCGACCCGTGGACCGGTGATCTCACTGACCAGTCCGCCCCGGAATCGAGCCGCTTCCTCCAGACTGTGGGGGTCCCCGATGACCTCAACCGTGAGCGGCCGGGAGATCCGCTGCCCGTCCACGACCAGCGCCGCGCCCTCGTCGGCGAACCACGTCGACGCGACCACCCTGACCCGGTCGTTGACCTCGATCACCTCCGCGCCCGCGTCGCGCATCTCTTGCACCGCATCGAGCAGCACGCCCGCCGTCACCTTCTGCTCCGGGTCGGTGATCCGCATCCGGATCCCCGGCCCTTTGGCCGGCACCGTTCCAGCCAGGATGGACAGCTCGTCGAGTCGTTGCTCGGTCTCTTCCCGAGCGACTCGCTGCGAGTCGGCACCGCTCCGCAGGTTGGCCCTGGTCTGCTCGAGCTCGGCGATTTCGCCTTCCAACCGGCGCGACTCCGTCCCGAGTCCGTCGAGAATCTGGATCAGGTCCTCGCGACGGGCGTTGGTGTAGGCGTCGTCGGCGGCATTCATCCGGATCTGCACCACGCCACCGAGACCGACCACGAACAAGATCACGGCAGCGATCACCTGACCGCGCCCCGGACGGAGCAGCGAGCGCCAGCTGCGCGAACCGGGTTTCTCAGGCATGGAAGAGGGCTCGTCGGATCGCGGCTGCGTTGGTGAAGATCCGGATGCCGAGCACCACGACCACGGCCGTGGACAGCTGGGATCCGACGCCGATCTGATCGCCGATCCACACGATCAGCGCGGCGATCAGCACGTTGGAGATGAACGAGGTGACGAAGACCCGGTCGGAGAAGATCCCTTCCAAGTAGGCCCGGAAGGCCCCGAACAGGGCGTCCATCGCCGCGACGATGGCGATCGGCAGGTAAGGCTGGAGCACCAGCGGCAGCGTCGGTTCGAGCAACAGCCCGACCGCGATTCCGAGCAGCAGCCCGATCAGCGGGAGCATCGAATCCTCCTCATCGCGGCGTCCCTTTCATCGCACCGGCCGGTCATCGCAGCGGCCTGTTATCGTCCGGGCCGGGCGTATCGCAGCACCAAGCCGGGGTCGGGGTCGAGGGTCAACTTCTGCGCCCCGGACACGGTGAACGACATGCCGCGGTTGCGGGACAGGTCGATCCACCAGGCACCGGCCGAGGTCTCGGCGAACGAGGCCGGCAGCGTACGCGGATCACCGATCGCGGCTACCCGGTAGGGCCGGGTGAGCGAACGATAGTCGACGGTGATCGCTTCGCCCGCTCCGCGGATGGCCGTCAGCCCCGACAGCCGGTGCCCGTTGACCGAGATCGCCTCCGCCCCGGCCCGCCACAGCCCGTTGACCAGGATCTGCAAGTCCACATCGAGCACCCGGTCTCCGGTGTCGGTATCCGACCCGGGTGCGTCATCGACCGTGACCAGCACGCCGGGACCTTTGACCGCGGCCGCGCCCACGATCGGGGCGATCCGGTTGATCTCAGCCAGCCGCGCCTCGCCTTCGGCGTCCCCCTGCACGGCCGTCCTGCGCAGCCGGTTGGTCTCGCGGTCCAGTTGCGCGATCTGGGTTCGCTGCTCGTCCTGCCTGGCCTCGGCGTGCACGATCCGTGCGATCAGCTCGTCCCGTTCGGTGGCCAGCAGCGGGGCCCGCTGGGTCGTCTGCACGGCGGCGACCGAGAACATCGCCCCAGCCAACACGGCGGTCAAGGCGATGGCCCAACGACGAGTCGGCCGACGTCTGGGCTGGGTCCGGTCGGCGGACCGGCGTGCCGCAACGGTGGCGTAGTCGGGATCGATCGGCTGGTCGGTGATCTGGCGCAGCAGATCCATGCTGGCATCCAGTCGGTGCGTCACCGACCTTCCCGGGGACGTCGGCGCAGCGTTCACCGCCGGGCCTCTGGCTGGCGACGATGCCGATCCAGGGGCTCAGCGGGCCGAGGCGTGGGCCCCTCGTGCGGCGGGCCGACCGGTCGCTGCTCCTTGGCCACCGGGGGCACCGAGCGCAGCAGATCGACGGTCTGCCGCACGTACAAGATGCCCGCCCACCAGTAGAGACCGGTGCCCCACAGCGCGAACGCCCAACCCACCACCAGCG
>JAKDLH010000251.1 GCA_030452945.1 Microlunatus sp.
GTCCGGGTTACGACGCCCTCCACCACCTGGCCCTGACAGGCGCCCTCGAAAATCAATATGACGGGCATCAACAGCCGGTACTCGATGGTCGGAGCGGTGATGTCCAGCGGGTGGAGCCCGGTGATGTCCAGCGGGCGGAACCCGACGATCTCCAGCGGCAGCCGCAGCATGACGCTCATCTAGCGACCTCCCTCTGCCGACACCCAGGGTTGCGGATCGGACACTCCGACGTGTTGCATCGTGGCCTGCACCGTCGGCTCGATCGCGTCCAGCATCGGCTTCGGGTAGAGCCCAAGCACCAGGATCAAGATCACCAACGGGGCCAGTGCCAGCCGCTCACGACCGTTCACGTCGTCGGTGACGGTGCGCTCCACGTCAGGGGTGACCGGACCGGTCATGCTCCGGCGGTACATCAACAAGACGTAGAGCGCGGCCAACACGATGGCCAGCGTGGAGACCACCGCCAGCGTGGGATATCGACTGAAGGTGCCGGCCAGCACCATGAACTCGGAGACGAAGTTCGACAAGCCCGGCAGCGAAAGCGTCGCCATCCCGGCGAACAGGAAGAACGCGGCGCCAACCGGCGCGATCTTCTGGACCCCCCCGAACGCGTACACATCCCGCGAGCCGCGACGTTTGATGAAGTAGCCGACCACCAGATACAGGGCCGCCGTCGACAACCCGTGGTTCAGCATGTAGAAGGTCGAGCCGACCATCGCCTGACTGGTGAACGCGAAGATGCCGAGCACGATGAAACCGAAGTGGCTGATCGAGATGTAGGCGATGAGCCGCATCAGATCTCGGCTGCCGATGGCCAGGATGGCGCCGTACAGGATCGAGATGACCGCCAGCACCAACACCACCGGCGTCGCCCACACGCTCGCCTCGGGAAACAGCCCCAGACAGAACCGGATCATCGCGAAGGTGCCGATCTTGTCCATCACCCCGACCATCATGGTGGCCCCGCCCGGATTGGACTCCTCCGCGGCGTCCGGCAGCCAGGTGTGCAGCGGCACCATTGGGGCCTTGATCGCGAAAGCGAACATGAAACCCACGAACAGCCAGCGGCCGGTCCCGGTCGCGATGTCGAGCTGGCTGAGGTCGCCGAGCAGGTAGCTCGGTTGGCCGGCCTGGGCCGACAGCACGTAGAGCCCGATCACGCTGGCCAGCATGACGAATCCGCCGAGCAGGCCGTAGAGCAAGAACTTGACGGCGGCGTACGAGCGGCGCACTCCGCCGAAGCCGCCGATCAGGAAGTACATCGGAACCAAGATGACTTCGAAGAAGACGTAGAACAAGAAGACGTCGGTGGCCAGGAAGAGGTAGAGGGAGCAGCCTTCCACCGCTAGGACGAGGGCGAAGAAGACCCGCTCGTCGTACTTCGGCGGCGGCCCGGACTTGTCGCCAGAAGTGATCCAGGCCGGACGATCGGCGTCGAAGTCGCGCCAGCTGGCGATGATTACCAGCGGGGTGACGATGGTGACGAGCAGCATCAAGGTGAGCCCGATGCCGTCCAGTCCCAGCGCGTAATACGCTCCGAGCGGCCGGATCCAGGACAGCTGCTCGACGAACTGCATGCCGCCGCCCGGTCGGAACTGCACGGCCACGATCACCGAGATGACGAAGGCAATTACCGATACGACGAGCGCGAGCCATTTGGCCGCGGCGCCCTTCACCACGATGAGCGCGGCCGCGCCGACCAACGGGAGCAGGGCCAACACACTGAGCCAGGGGAACATCACAGTTACTCCTTCCCCCTCAGCCCAGTCGTCCGAGAGCGATGACAGCGCCGACCGCTACCGCGCCGATGACCATGGTGAGGGCGTAGGAGCGGACGAAACCGTTCTGCAGCCGGCGGATCTGGCCGGAGATCGCCGCGATCACCGACCCGGTCCCGTTGACGCCGGCGTCGATGCCGTCGTCCTCCAACAAGGTCAACCCGTCGGTCAGTTGCTGACCCGGTCGCATGAACACCGCCTCATTGAACGCGTCACCGTACAGGTCCCTGCGGCCGGCCAGCGTGAACGGGGACCGGGTCTGTGGTGCCGTCAGCGGGATCTCCTTGCGCGGGCCGAAGACCACGAAGGCGATGGCCACCCCCGCTGCCACCAGCAGCAGTGTCACGACGGCGACCGGTGTGACCTGCAGCAGACCCGTGGCGTGGGCCTCGGATGCGGCGACCCCGAACGCCGGGTCCAGCCAGCCGCCGATCCAGTCGTTCAGCAGCAGGCCACCGCCGAGGGAAAGAATGCCCAGCACGATGAGTGGGATGGTCATCACCACCGGCGACTCGTGCGGATGCACTCCCGGCGACCAACGTTTGCGTCCCAGGAAGGTCATCAACATCAGCCGGGTCATGTAGAAAGCCGTCACTCCGGCGCCGATCATGGCCAGCACCCCGATCAGGGCACCGCGCTCGAAACCCGCCTCGATGATGTGGTCCTTGGAGTAGAAGCCGGCGAAGAACGGGAAGCCGATGATGGCCAGGTAGCCGGCGGCGAAGGTCACGAAGGTAATCGGCATCGCCCGCGCCAACGCTCCGTAACGCCGCATGTTCACCTCATCGTCCATGCCATGCATCACCGATCCGGCGCCGAGGAACATGTTGGCCTTGAAGAAGCCGTGGGTCAGTAGATGGAAGATGGCGAACGCGTACCCCGCCGGGCCGATGCCGACGGCCAGCATCATGTAGCCGATCTGGGACATGGTGGAGCCGGCCAGGACCCGCTTGATGTCGTCCTTGGCGCAGCCGATCCAGGCGCCGGCCAACAGGGTGACCGTGCCGACCACCACCACCGCGGTAGCGGCGGCCTGGGACTGGGCGAACACCTCGAACGACCGAGCGACCAGATACACCCCGGCGGTGACCATGGTCGCGGCGTGGATGAGGGCCGAAACCGGGGTTGGACCTTCCATCGCGTCCAGCAGCCAGGACTGCAGCGGCACCTGTGCGGACTTGGCACAGGCCCCGAGCAGCAGCAGCAGACCCATCGCGGTCGCCATCGCCAGCGGCATCTGCGCCGCTCCGGCGTTCACGTCGACGAAGGCCGACGAGCCGAACGCGGCGAGCATCAGCATGATCGCGATCGACATTCCGAGGTCACCGACTCGGTTGACCACGAACGCCTTGTTGCCCGCCACCGCGGCGACGGGCTTGTTCTGCCAGAAGCCGATCAGGAGATAGGACGCGAGACCGACTCCCTCCCAGCCGACGAAGAGCACCAGATAGTTGTCGGCCAGCACCAGCAGCAGCATCGAGGCGACGAACAGGTTCATGAAACCGAAGAACCGACGCCGCCGCTCGTCGTGGGCCATATAGCCGATCGAGTAGATGTGAATCAAACCGCCGACCCCGGCGATCAACAACACGAACAGGATCGACAACTGATCGACCAGCAAACCGGCACTGATGCTCCAGCCGCCGATGGAGATCCAGTCGTACAGCGGTACGCCGACCGCTCGGGCCGACTCCTCCCGGCCCAGGAGCTGGACGAACAGGATGACGCCGATAGCGAAGGACGCCAACGGCGCCAGGGTGCCGAGCAGATGTCCCCAGGCGTCACCGGCCTTGCCGACCACCAGCAGCACGGCGGCGCTGACGGCCGGGATGGCGATCAACAGCCAGGCGTAGGCGAAAAGTCCCTCGGCCGGGACCGGGGCCACCACTTCGAGCAGGTTCACCGAGCTCCCCTCAGAACTTGAGCAGGTTGGCGTCGTCGACCGAAGCCGAACGTCGGGTGCGGAAGATGGTGACGATGATGGCTAATCCCACCACGACCTCGGCCGCGGCTACCACCATGACGAAGAAGGCGGCCACCTGTCCGTCCAACGCGCCGTGCACGCGAGCGAACGTGACGAGCGAGAGGTTGGCCGCGTTGAGCATCAACTCCACGCACATGAAAGCGACGATCGCGTTGCGCCGAGTCATGAACCCGATCACGCCGATCGTGAACAGCAGCGCCGACAAGATGATGTAGTTGTCCGGGTTCACTGTTCACTCCCTCCCCCAGCGCGAGCCTGGCCGACGTTGCGGGACACGGTGATGTCCTCCGGCGCGTCGACGTCACCGTCGCCGCTCTCGATCTCGGCGAGGGTGCGCCGGGTCGGCGCCGACAGATCCCGGGCGTCCGCGACCGTGCCGCGGGTCCGCAGGATGGCCGACACCGACAGCTCCGAAGCCGATCCGTCGGGCAGCAGGGCCGGGGTGTCGACCGCGTTGTGTCGCGCGAACACGCCGGGACTCGGCAGCGGACCGGGATGCTGGCCTGACTCGGCGTAGGACTGCATTCGCTCGGTGACGCGCTCGACCTGGGTCTTCTTCGGTCGTACCCGCTCCCGGTGCGACAGCACCATGGCCGCCAGCGCCGCGGTGATCAACAGCGCCGAGGTCGACTCGAACACGAACACGTACCGGGTGAACAAGAGTTCGGCGATGCCCTGGACGTTGCCACCTTGAGCAGCGTTGGCCCGGTCCAGACCCACGGTGGGGCCGAACACCGCGTTGCCGACGGCGAAGATCAGCAGCACGCCGAAACCGACGCCGGCCAGAACAGCCCAGACTCGCTGCCCGCGGATCGTCTCGACCAGCGAGTCCGCCGCGTCGACCCCGACCAGCATCAGCACGAACAAGAACAGCATCAAGATCGCCCCGGTGTAGACGATGATCTGCACCACGAACAGGAACGGCGCGTTCTGGGCGGCGTACTGGACCGCCAGTGAAAGCATCACGACCGCCAGACAGAGCGCGGAGTGCACCGGCTTGCGCGACAAGATCACCCCGAGCGCCGCCAGGATGATCACCGGTGCCAGCAACCAGAAGGCCACATCGGCGCCGGTCACCATCGGGACCAGCAGCAAGATCGGTGCGCTCATCGCTCCACCTTCTCCGATTCCGACTTCTCGCGGCGGCGAGCTTTCTTCTCCGCCTTCTGGCGGGCTTTGCGACCCGGGATACCGGTGTTCATCGGCGCGGGGGACCAGCCGCTGATGTCGCCGGCTCGGTCGTCGGGCTGGCCGGTGGCGGGCAGGCCGAGAAAGTACTGTCCTTCGTCGTCCCCGAGCCGGCGCTCGTGCGGTGGCTCCTCCATCCCGGGGAGCAGTGGACCGAGCAGGTCGTCCTTCTCGTAGATCAGGTCCGCTCGGTTGTCGTCGGCCAGTTCGAATTCGTTCGTCATGGTCAACGCCCGGGTCGGGCAAGCCTCGATACACAGCCCGCACAGGATGCAGCGCAGATAGTTGATCTGATAGACGCGACCGTAACGCTCCCCCGGCGAGTACCGCTCGCCG
>JAKDLH010000252.1 GCA_030452945.1 Microlunatus sp.
GGCCGACTCCCGCGCCGACGCAGGCGCCGCCGGCGATCGGGTTGGAGGAGGTCACGTACGGGTAGGTGCCGTGGTCGACGTCGAGGTGGTGCGCCTGAGCGCCCTCGAACAACACGACCTTGTCCGCGTCCAACGCGGTGTTCAGCACCCGGCTGACGTCGGCGACGTAGGGCGCGATGCGCTCGGCGTGCGACAGCAGATGCTCGGTGATCTGCACCGGGTCCAGGGCCGCCCGGTTGTAGACCTTGACCAGCAGGTGGTTCTTCTGATCGAGCGACGCCTCGACCTTCTGTCGCAGGATCGAGGCGTCGAAGAGGTCCTGGATCCGCAGACCGATCCGGTTCACCTTGTCGGAGTAGGCCGGCCCCACGCCGCGGCCGGTGGTCCCGATCCGCGCCTTGCCGAGAAAACGCTCGGTGACCTTGTCGATGGTCTGGTGGTAGGAGGTGATGATGTGCGCGTTGGTCGACACCAACAGCGAGGAGACGTCGACTCCCCGTGCGCTCAGACCGTCGATCTCGCTGAACAGCACATCGAGGTCAACCACGACACCGTTGCCGATCACCGGCGTGCAGTTGCGGTTCAAGACCCCCGACGGCAGCAGATGCAACGCATACCGCTCCCCGTCCACGACCACTGTGTGGCCAGCGTTGTTGCCGCCGGAGTAGCGGACGCAGTAGTCGACCCGATCCCCGAGCTCGTCGGTCGCCTTGCCCTTTCCCTCATCGCCCCACTGGGCGCCTACCACCACAATGCCCGGCATGTGATCGCCGCCTTCTCATCATGAGTGAAGTCCCCGGGCAGCGGTTGCCGCAGGGACTCTTACTTCCTCACTGTAGCGGGAAAGCGCTGGTCAGCATCTGGTAGCCGGTCTCGGTGGAGTCACGAAGGAGCTGGGCGCAGCGCTCGTACTCGACCTCGTCGCCGATTCGTCGGGCCGCCCGGGCCAGCGACCACAAGGCGCGGAGAAAGCCGTGGTTGGGCCGGTGCTCCCACGGGACGGGACCGGCGCCCTTCCAGCCGGAGCGTCGCAGGGCGTCCAGACCGCGGTGGTAGCCGGTACGCGCGAACGCGTACGCCTGCACGTCCGCGGCGGCGGTCCGCCGGGTCAGCGACTCCTCGGCCAGGACAGCCCAGCCGAGGCTCGCCGCCGGATCGGCGATCACCGCCGCCACGACCGCGTCGTGATCGGCGTCGGGTGCCAGTTCGGTCACCGGAGCCGGCAGTAGCGTCGGGGCCGGGCCGGCACCGCTGGTGGCCAACAGATTGCGATGGGTGAC
Organism: Microlunatus sp.; assembly: GCA_030452945.1. Lineage (GTDB taxonomy): Bacteria > Actinomycetota > Actinomycetes > Propionibacteriales > Propionibacteriaceae > Microlunatus. The sequence continues at coordinate 1,281 of JAKDLH010000252.1, forward strand.
GGTTTCGCTCACGGCGCCACCCTAGTCATCTCGTTGGCCCAGATCAGGCCCAGGGCGCTTTGACCGCGCGGAAGCCGGTACCGGTGGAGGCGACCCGGTGGACCGCCTCGGTCACCCCGCTCACCACCGGGTGGACGTCCACCGCCCCCGCGCCCACCGCCGGCTGCCAGCTGATCAGCGCCGGATCGATCGGCGTCGGGTCGGGCGCGACGCGTACGGCCTCCAGCACCGCCATGAACGCCCCGTTGTCGGCCAGCGGATTCAGCAGCGCCTCGCCCCGCTGGCGGGCGGCAAGCAGGTTGGCGAGCAGATCGGTGCGGTCGTAGCGGCTGACCACGGGGGCGCGACCGGCCAGCTCCAGGCTCACCTCGTCCCGGGTGTAGTGGAGCCGGACCAGGCCGGACGTGCCGTACAACGCGACCCACGGGTCAGTGCTCACCGGGGCACACAGGGTCAGCGCCGCGGCGATCCGCAAACCGGTACGCGAGGTCAACACCAGGCTGGAGGTGTCGTCGGCCTCGATGTCGTTGGCGCGGAAGAGCTCGACCTCGGTGTTGGTCAGGTCCTCGACCCGGCGGGCGCCCGCCAGTCGCAGGGCGGTGGCCACCGCGTGGGCGAGCGGATTGGTGCAGACCCCGTCGACCACGGGACGGCCGTCCAGCGCGCGCCGCCCCGCCCATCGTGCGCGCCGCCAGTAGGAGGTCGGGCGGACCCAGGTGCCGGCCGCGCCGATATGGCGCACCTCGCCGATCGCCCCGTCGGCCACCAGAGCCTCGACCGCGGCGAGCGCTGCCGACCCGAGGCTCTGGAACCCCACCTGGCAGAGCCGGCCGGTCTCGGTCTCGGTCGTGCACAGGCCGGTGAACTCCGCCAACGTGGTGGTCGGCGGCTTCTCCAGCAGCACATCGATCCCGGCCCGCAGCAGCGTGGTGGTCAGCGGCGCGTGGGTGGGCAGCGGGGTGCACAGCACCGCCACATCGACCACGAGCTCGGAGGCCAGGAGAGCCTCGAGATCGGCAAACCACGGCACACCCGCGGACGCCGCCGCCGAGCCACGCTCGGGCGGATGCGGATCGACCACGGCGACCAGCCGGGCCTGGTTCTGCACGTTGCCCACATGCCACGCGCCGTGGCCGTGGATGCCGATGACGACGACCCCGGCGAGGTCGCGGTCATCCCCTCGGTCAGGTGGTCGAGGCAGCGTAGATGTTGGCGATGGCCGTGTCGAGAGTGGCGTTGAACTCGCTGTCGGTCTGATCGGCGTTCAAACCTTCGGTGAGTGCCCGGGAGAAGCTGGCGATCATGTTGTGGTTGCGGGACAGACGATCGTTCGCCTCCTCCCGCGAGTAACCGCCCGAGAGCGCCGCGACCCGCAGCACCCGCGGGTGGGTGATCAGTTTGGCGTAGAAGTCGTCGACGGTCGGGACTGACAGCTTGAGGATGACGTGTTGATCGTCGGCGAGACCGTCCAGGTGTGTCGCGATCCGATCCCGCATCAGACTCTCCGCGGCCTCCTTCTCGGGACTGTGGATGTCGACCTCGGGCTCGACGATCGGGACCAGCCCGGTCGTGATGATCTCGGCGGCGACCTCGAACTGCTGATCGACGACGGCGTTGACGCCGGCCTCGTTCGCCAACTGGATCACCGAGCGCATCTTCGTACCGAAGACGCCGAGACCGACGGCCCGATCACAGAGTTCGCGCAGCTGCGGCATCGGCTTCATCACCTGGGCACCGTCGGTGGCCTCGGCGAGACCCTTGTCGACCTTGACGAACGGCACGACCTGCTTGCGTGACCATAGGTACTCCGCCGCGCCCACGCCCTCGAACTGGCGATCCATGGTCTGCTCGAACAGGATCGCGGCCAGCACCCGCTCGCCGGTGAAGGCCGGGGACGTCACGATCCGGGTGCGCATCGCGTGCATCAGGTCGAACATCTCGTCTTCACTCGACCAGGCGTCCTCCCCGACGCCGTAGAGGCCCAACGCCTTGGGGGTGCTGCCTCCGCTCTGATCGAGCGCGGCGATGAAGCCCGAACCGGTACGGATCTTGTTCAGCATGTCGTCATTCATGGCCCTAACTCTAGCTACGCCCCGGATTTCGATTGAGACCGCCGTCGGTGAACATGGTGACCACCCACACTCGCTAGATCCATTCCTTGCGCTTGAAGACCAGATAGAGCGCGGCGGCGGAAACGAGCATCAAGACCAGGTAGACCCAGAAGCCGACGTGGCTGTCGACCAGCGGGAAGCCGACGTTCATGCCCACGAAGCTGGTGACCAGGGTCGGCACGGCAATGATGGCAGCCCATCCGCTCAGCTTCTTCATCACCAAGTTCAGCTGGACGTCGGCCAGGGCGAGACTGGTCTCGAACACCGAGTTCAACGTCTCGCGCAGGGAGTCCGCGGCGTTCGCCACTCGATCGTGGCGCTCGACAATCATGGCCCAGGGTCGAGTGTCCAGCGATCTTTTGGCTCGTTTCGCCGTGGCGGCCGACTGGCGCTGGTTGTCCCGCAGATCGGTCATCACCGTACGCATCGGCTCGGTCACCCGGCGCAGGTCGGTCAGCGCCGTCCGCAGTCGGAACGTCCAGAGCTGGCGGTCCTTGGCCAGTGACGTGCCGGCGAAGAGCTCGTCGGCCACCTCGTCGCTGGACTGCTCCAACCAGTCGACGACCCGCTCGTAGCTGTCCACGACCGCCATCGTGACGACCTGGAGCGCACCCTCGGTGCCGCCCTTGGCCAACCGCTCGACCGCGCCAGCCAGCCAGCGGGCCGGATCGACGCCCCCGCGCACGTCCACCAGGCAGACGAGTGCTCGATCGGTCACCAGCACCGACACCGGGTGCACGGTGATCTCAGCCGTGCGCTCGTCCACCGAGAGCGCGTTGGTCAGGATCAGCCGCGCCGGGCCGAACTCCTCGAACTTGGCCCGGTGATCGGTGGCCAGCAGCTCGGTGGCCACCAGCCGGTCGAGGTCGAACGACACCAGGAGCCGCTCCAACTCGTCGCGGGCGTAGTCGCTCGAGCGATCCAGCACCCACCAGGCGGAGGCGTCATCGTGCAGGTCGAGGACGTCGCCCAGGTCTTCCCCGGCGAGATCCTCGGCCAGCACTTTGGTCCCCGACCAGACCCGGCTGATCGGGATCGGACCCGTGAGCTGCGCGGTGGTCACCCGTCCAGTCTGCCCGCTCCGTGGTCAGGGAGCCGGGCGGACCCTGACGGCCAAGACGTCTGAGAATCAGGCGTTGAGCGACGTCCCGGCGCTCCGCAGGTCTTCGCACCCGATGACCACCCGAGCCGCCATGCCGGCCTCGGCGGCCTTGCCCCAGGCGCGCGGATCGTACGCCTTCTTGTTGCCGACGTCGCCGTCGACCTTCAGCACCCCGTCGTAGTGGGTGAACATGTGTCCAGCGGCGGGCCGGCTGAAGGCGTACTGGGTGTCGGTGTCGATGTTCATCTTGACCACGCCGTAGTCCAGGGCTGCCCGGATCTCCGCCAGCGTCGAGCCCGAACCGCCGTGGAAGACCAGATCGAACGGATTCTCCTGGCCGATCTTGGCCCCCACTTCCTCCTGGATCTCCTTGAGCACCTCGGGCCGCAGCTTGACCGAACCGGGCTTGTAGACCCCGTGCACGTTGCCGAAGGTGAGGGCGGTGATGTAGCGACCCTTTTCACCCGTACCCAACACCTCGACGGTCCGCATCCCGTCCTCGACCGTGGTGTAGAGCTTCTCGTTGATCTCGTTGCTGACGCCGTCCTCCTCGCCGCCGACCACGCCCACCTCGATCTCGAGGATGATGTGGGCCTTGGTGGTCAGCGCCAGCAGCTCGTCGGCGATGGCCAGATTCTCCTCCACCGGCACCGCGGATCCGTCCCACATGTGGGACTGGAACAGCGGCGCCTCACCTCGGGCGACCCGCTCGGCGGAGATGGCCAGCAGCGGGCGGACGAAGCCGTCGAGCTTCGGCTTAGGGCAGTGATCGGTGTGCAAGGCGATG
>JAKDLH010000253.1 GCA_030452945.1 Microlunatus sp.
CCGGAAGATCCTGCCACAGTCGCCACGCCGCGGACAGATACAGGTCGACGGCTTGATTGGCGTCGACACCTTGTTCCGCGGCTTGGCGGCCGAGGTGACGCACCGCGGCCAGTTCCCGGGCGCGCGGGCGCCGCCCGGACAGTGCGGCGTCGGCGAGAAAGTCCAGGTATTGCCCGAGCAGCTCGACCGGGGCGTGAGTGTCCGCGGCCGCCGTCCGGGCCACCACGGCCAACCAATCCGTCAATCCGATCAGGCCCCCGGGAGCGGACGGGGAAGACGGCGAGGGTGTGCCACGATGCTGGTCGGCCACGTCGTCACCTTCCAGGGGGAGATCTCTCCCTCACTCCTACCTTGCCGACGCCCGGCAAGCAAGAGCGACCGAACGTCTCCTGGGTTGCCAATGGTTTGAAACGGCTGGACCGGGCAAAATAAGGGAACCAGCATTTATTCGGCCGGTCGAGACGTTCAGGCAAGGGAGGCGCCCGATGGTCACCAGTACCGAAGCCGGGCGTCGCCTGGACCTGCACAACACCAGTGTCGACACCGCAGCGGCCCGCGCGGGCAGTTGCGGTTTCGTCCATCTCGACAGCGGTTGGTTCTGCGAACTGCCCCACCGACACGAAGGCTCGTGTCAGTTCGCCGACCCGCGCACCGGTCCGGAGCCGGCGGCCGGTCCCCCGTCCGACTGACGAACCGCTTGAATGACGGGCGTTGCCCTCAGCCCACCCCTGGCTCGTCTCCACCATTTGTCCATCGCCGATCTGGAGGCATTCCTCCAACGGCACTCCCGAAGCGAGAAGCTGACATGAACCACAACATCCACGCCATCCGGTCTGAGATCTCGGCGACCGTTGGCGAGCGCGACCTGTCAGGCGTCCGTGCGGAGCTGGATCAGCAGCGGCGCTTCCGCGTCGAGCAACTTGACGTGCTCAAGGCGGACGCGGCCGAAGCGGTCGCCACCGGCGACGAGCCGCGGCGACAGGTCACCCAGGAGCTGCGGCTCGCCGCCCAATCGGCCTTGACCGAGATTGACGCCGCACTGGAGCGGCTGGAGGGCAGCTCGTACGGGACCTGTGAACGCTGCCACGAGTCGATCCCACCGGAGCGCCTGGAGGTGCTGCCCACGGCCAGGCTGTGCACTCACTGCCAGTTCCGCACCGAGAACGGACGCTCACGGGGAGGGCGCCCGGCGCGGACACCGTCGGCCGGTCGGAGCGGCCAACGAGCCTGGGTCGGCTCATGAGCCATGTCCTGATCGGGCTGGACGACTCCGAGGCCGGTCGCGCCGCGCATCGCTGGGCGGCAGACTACGCGGACGCGACGGGCGCCGAGTTGCGCGCCGTGCACGTCCTGGACTGGCCGGTCGGGCTCACCGCCTCGGCCGTGACTTCAGGGATGCGGCTTTCGGTACCTGCTCGAGAGGTGACCGAGCCGTACCGACGAGGACTGGACCGCGTATTCGATGACACCGGCTCCCCGCCCGGGTCGACGTTGTCGTTCGCCCAGGGTGAAGTGGGCGAGGTGCTGGTTCGTCTCGGCCAGGACGCCAAGGCGCTGGTCGTCGGAACGCGCGAACCCGTGCGGCGACACTCCTATCCGGCCGGCACGATCAGCCACTACTGCATCAGTCACGCCCTCTGCCCGGTGGTTACGGTCCCGGCCGAGCGGCGATCGGCGACCGTGCCGCAGGACCACCCGGGCGCGTACGACGACAAGAAGCGGTGCGGGCAGAACAACCACACCTATGACCAAAAGAACCACGCCTATGTTGAACGATCGCGAGCATCAAATGCTGACCGAGCTTCAGACCCACCTCGAGGACGAGGACCCGGGCTGGGTTCGTCAGTTCGAGAAGTTCCCGCCATCTCAGGCGAGCTACAGCGTTCACCGCAACCGCCTGCTGGACCTGACCATCGGTGTGCAGATACTGCTCGTCGTCCTCGGCCTCCTCTTCGGTAGTCTCGGGGTGGTGGTGGTCTGCGGGGCCATCGCCGCCGTCACAGTCCGTGTCCGGTTCCGGGTGTAGGGCGTTAAACCCGCGACCAGGGAGGTAGCGATGAGCACGCACCAGAATCCGACTGACGAACCGTCTGGATCGCATTCCGAGGTAGAGCAATCAGCAGGTCCCCGGAGGCCGACGCCGTACCGTCCCCCCGACAAGTTGAATAAGGGGGTGCCAAAAGCCTGGACGATCGCCAACCGCGTGTTGGTCGTGTTTGTGGCGGTGCTGATCATCGTCTCGATCGTCGGTCTCCTCAGCTTCAATCACGTGGACCAAACCGGCGCCACCGTCCTCGCCCTGGTGGCCGGGTGCATTGCCGCCGTCATGGGCACCGTCTTGGCCATCATCAAGGCGGCTCTCACTTAGCAGAGCGCTCGACTTGGCCACCGGTGTCCTCCTCTGCCGCCACGTGGCTGCCGCGCCTGTCGCCGCACTAGAGTGGAGCGCCCGACCCCGAACCGAGGAGAGATCAAGCCGTCATGGCCACGCAGTACCACCTCCCCACTCTCGACGACCTGGCTCGGCTGGCCGAGCCACACGAACTCGCCATCACGATCTACGTGCAGACGTCGCCGATCGTCAGTGAGCGGGCAACAAGCCACGTCGCCGCCAAGAGCGCGTTCGACGACTGCATCACCCAGGTCCGAGAGTCCGGCGCCCGGCACGCGACCGAGACCGCGCTCCGCGAGCAGTGGGCATCGGTGGTCAACGACGAGCTGTGGTCGAACCTGTCCTCCTCGCTCGCCATCTTTTTGTCCGAGGACACCTCCGAGGTGTTCGTGCTGCCCAACGCCCTGGAGTACCAGCACCAGGTGGCCCGCTACTTCGACGTCGGCCAGCTCGTCCGGGCTGTGGTCTCCCCGCAGCAGGCGTATGCGCTCACCTTGTCGGCCCACGCCTGGAAGCTGTGGCACGCCACCGCAACTACCCGCGCCGCAGAGTTCACCGTGTCTGACGATCACCCGAGCGACGCCGCCGAGGCCACGAACCGCAGTACGGTCGGCGGGTCGCCGTCCGGCGACCGACTGGTCGTGGACCAGCGACGCACACTGTTGCTGGAGACGTACGCGAAACGAGTCGCCGAGGCCGTCGACGCCGAACTGGGACAACAGGACCCGCACGCTCAGGCACCGCTGTTCCTGTTCGCGACCAATCCCTTGCTGGAGCTCTACCGGGCTCAGGAACGGCGGCAGGTCGTGCCGGTCCACGGCGCGCCCGATGGGTTGAAAGACTTCCAGATCGATGAGCGGATCCGGGAGTCCATCGGTGCGATCAACGCCGAGCGGAACAGCGCGCGGCTGGAGAAAATCGGCGATGACGTCAGCAACGGGCTGGTGCTGACCGATGTCGGTGACATCGGCCGGGCCGCGGTCGTCGGCGCGGTGGACGTGCTGGTCTATGACTTCACCGTCGACATCCTGGGCCGGATCGACAACGACAGCGGTCAGGTGACCTACAACGACGACGATGGCTACGACCTGCTGTCCCGCATCGCCATGAAGGTGCTCGCCACCGGCGGCGACGTGGTGGCTGTCCGGCCCGACGAGGTCAAGGCCGAGGTGTGGAACGGCACCGCCGTCGCGCACCTGCGCTACCAGCTGGTCTGAACCCGGCCCGCTCGCGGGTTCGGCTGAGTCAGTCCTCCCCAGACAGCTCCGGGCGGTTCTCGTAGGGGACCGAAAGCACCGTGGTGGTGTGGGTCGAGCACTTGGCCTCGGCACGGATCCGGGCCAGCAGCGACTCCAGGTCCGACATGGTCGGCACCTGCACCTTGAGCAGGTAGCTGGGCTCACCGGCCACCGAATAGCAGGAGATGACCTCGTCGAGGGGTGCCAGGCGCTCGGGCGCGTCGTCGGCCTGGCTCGGATCGAACGGCTTGATCGCCACGAAAGCGGTGACCAACTGGCCCAGCCGAGCCGGATCCAGGACGGCGCGATAGCCGGTGATCACCCCGCGCTGCTCGAGCCGGCGTACGCGCTGCTGAGCAGCGGACGTCGACAGACCGGTTTCCTTGCCGATGTCGGTGTAGGACATCCGGCCGTCTCGGGCCAGGAGCGAGAGAATGCGGCGGTCCAGAGGCTCCATGACCCGTATCGTGCCAGGATCATCCCGTGGGATCGTCGAGATTGCTGCTTCTTGATACGGCCTCGTTGTACTTCCGGGCGTTCTTCGGGGTGCCGGACAGCATCCGCGCGCCCGACGGTCGACCGGTGAACGCGGTGCGGGGTCTGCTCGACTTCATCGCCCGGCTGGTGGACACGTACGCCCCGACGCATCTGGCCTGTTGCTGGGACAACGACTGGCGGCCGGCGTGGCGGGTGGAACTGATCCCCAGCTATAAGGCGCATCGGGTCGCCGAGCCCGGACAGGGCGGGGTCGAGGAGATGGCGACCTCGGCGAGCACCGCGGGAGAACAGGCACCGGACAATCTGGCCAGTCAGGTGCCGATGATCATCGACGTGCTCGCTGCTCTGGGGTTGGCCGTGGTGGGTCACGACGGCTACGAGGCCGACGACGTGATCGGCACCCTTGCCGCGACCGCGTCGATGCCGGTTGACGTGGTCACCGGCGATCGTGACCTGTTCCAGGTGGTGGACGACGACCGGGCGGTGCGCGTGCTCTACATCGCCCGCGGCGTCGGCAAGCACGAACGGGTCGACGAGGCCTGGGTCCGGGCCAAGTACGACATCCCGGCCGCTCGCTACGTCGACTTCGCCGTGCTGCGCGGCGACGCCTCCGACGGGCTGCCGGGCGTGGCCGGGATCGGGGCGAAGACCGCGGCGTCGTTGATCAATTCCTATGGCGGTTTGGGCGAGATCCTGGCGGCGGCGAGTCAGCCGTCCACCACGATCAGCCCGGGGGTGCGGACCAAGCTGGGTCAGGCCATCGACTACCTCGCGGTGGCTCCGGCGGTGGTCGCGGTCGCTCGCGATCTCGACCTCGGCACCAGCGAGGAACAGCTCCGGCTGCCTTCCGCCCCGGCCGACCCGGAGACCTTCGCCCGGCTGACCGAGAGCTTGGGGTTGGGCGGCAGCGCGGATCGGGTCGTGGCCAGTCTTGCCGGACTCGGCTGAACTGCGGACGCTCCGTACGGCCCGGGGACGGCCGTACCGGATCGACCTGCCCTCGCGGGCCGAGCCGGTGTCGGTGATCACGGCGTACGCGTCGGGTAGTCCGCCGATCGTGTTATGGGGCTC
>JAKDLH010000022.1 GCA_030452945.1 Microlunatus sp.
CACTCCGCGATCGGTCGCGGCCAGGCCTCCAGGTCGTCCAGACAGGCAGTCAGCCAGGTACCCAAGCAGTCCAGCAGCACCGGCCCGTCGGCGGCCCGCAGTGCCTGCGCCGGGTCCACGGTCTCGACCGTGCGCCAACCGTCCGGTCGGCGGCGGCGGTGAGCGGCGATCCGCGCGGCCCATTCGGGGTCCTGATCCGGATCCGGAACCGGCCCCGTGGCTAGGTACGTCACGTTGGCGCAGCCGGCCAGCAGACGTTCCGCGTACGCCGACTTGCCGGACCGGACCCCGCCGGTGACCAGCACCCGTCGACTCACCGGTCCACCCGCGCGGTCGCGGTCGGCATTATCGGTCGTGGCGCCTTGCACGGATACCACTCTGGCCTATCAGGCCAGCTCGCGCGTCCGCCCAGTCGAGCAGACGACTCGCGCAACTCCACCACGGCGGACTTCGACCGACCCACACGCCTGATGGACCCGCGCAACTCCACCACGGCGGACTTCGACCTACCCAGGGTGCCGCCGCCCGCTACGGTGTCTGCGATGACCGCGTTCACCCGCTTCGCTCGCCGACTCGCTCCCGCGAGCGGCCTGCTCGCCGGCTACGCGTTGGATCGGCTCCTGGGCGACCCGCAGCGGCTCCACCCGGTGGCGGGCTTCGGCCGGTTCGCCGGCTGGCTCGAACGACGGCTGTACGCCGACGACCGGCGGCGCGGGGTCCTGTTCACCGTGCTCGCCACGGCCGCCCCGGTCGCCGTGGCGGCGGCGGCGGAACGTGGGTCCCGAGGGATGCCGTTCGCCCTCGCCGCGCTCACCGCCGGAGCCACCTGGACCGTCCTCGGCGGGCGATCGCTGGTTCGGGAGGCGGAGGCCGTCGCCGACCACCTGGGCGCCGAGGATCTGCCCGCGGCCCGACGTCAGGTCGGCCGGCTGGTGGGCCGTGACACCGCCGACCTCGACGTCTGCGAGGTGGCTCGGGCCGGGGTGGAGTCGGTGGCCGAGAACAGCTCCGACGCGGTGATCGCTCCGCTGTTGTGGGGGGCGGTCGCCGGGGTGCCCGGACTGGTCGGCTACCGAGCGGTCAACACCTTGGACGCCATGGTCGGACATCGTTCGCAGCACTACGAGCACTTCGGTTGGTCGGCGGCTCGGTTGGACGACATCGCCAACTGGGTTCCGGCCCGGGTCTCCGCCGGGCTGGCCACCCTGGCCGCACCGTTGGTCGACGGCTCGCCTCGACGGACGGCAGCGGCGGTGCTCAACGACGCCGGCGTCCACCCCAGCCCGAACGCCGGGGTGGTCGAGGCCGCGTTCGCCGGCGCTCTCGGGGTGCGGCTCGGCGGCCGCAACCGCTATCACGGTGAGGTCTCCGACCGTGGCACCCTCGGCGACGGACGTGCGCCCCGGGGCGGCGACATCGCCCGGGCCACCCGGCTGGCCACGATCATCGGCGACGCCGCCGTCGTCGTCGCGGTGATCCTCCGCCTGGCTCGGCCATGAACACCCAAGGCGCCGGACCCGTACTCATCCTGGGCGGCACGGCCCAGGCGCGGGAACTGGCTGGTGCCCTGGTCGCCGCCGGACGCCCGGTCGTCTCGTCCCTGGCCGGCCGCGTCCGCGACCCGGCCCGGCCGGACGGCGAGGTGCGTGTCGGGGGGTTCTCCAGCGTCAACGCCGACGGGGTCGCCGGGCTGGCGGCCTTCCTGGTCGAACACCGCGTCGCCGCGATGATCGACGCCACCCATCCGTTCGCGGTCACCATCTCCGCGAATGCCGCCGCGGCGGCTGCCCGCACCGAGATTCCGTGGCTGCGACTGCAGCGACCGGGGTGGTGGGATCACCCCGACGCGACGCGCTGGACCTGGGTCGGCTCGCCTGCCGAGGCCGTCCTCGCCGGTGCGGGCAGCCGTCGCCCGTTCCTGACCACCGGACGGCAGTCGCTGCCGGACTTCCTGGCCTGGGCCGACCGAGACGTCACCGTACGCGTGGTCGACCCGCCCGAGATCGAGCTCCCAGCCAGCTGGCGGGTGATCCGATCGCGCGGCCCGTACGCGTACGCCGACGAGCGCGCCCTGATAGCCGGCCTGAACACCGATCTGCTGGTCACCAAGGACTCCGGCGGTTCGCACACCGCGGCCAAGCTCGACGCCGCCCGGGATCTCGGTGTCGCCGTCATCATGGTCGCCCGTCCGGGCGAGCCAAGTCCGGCGCCCACCGTGGCGACGGTGGCCGAGGTCCTTGACTGGCTGCCCTGAGTCTGGTTGGCGTGAGTCTGGTTGGCGTGGACCACCTGATCAGCCGCACGGTCGCGTCGATGTCGCTGGAGGCTAAGGTCGGCCAACTGTTCATCCTGTTCGCCTACGGCCAGACCGCGACCAGCGACGACAGCCGGAACACCGCGTTGTACGGGGTGCCGAACGCCAGCCGGGTCATCGACCGGTATCTCCCCGGTGGCTTCATCCTGTTCCCCGCTCGGGACAACATCACCAACCCGACCCAGGTCGCCCGGCTGTCCAACGGTCTGCAGCGGGCCGCGCTGGCCAGTGGGGCGGGGATTCCTCTGCTGGTCAGCATCGACCAAGAGCACGGCGTCGTCGCCCGGATCGGCCCGCCCGCCACTCAGTTTCCCGGCCACATGGCCCTAGGCGCCGGTCGCAGCGCCGCCGACGCCCGGGCGGCGGCCGCGATCTCCGGTCAGGAACTGGCGGCGATGGGTATTCACCAGAACCACGCCCCGGTCGCGGACGTCAACATCAACCCGGACAATCCGGTGATCGGGGTACGGTCCTTCTCCTCTGACCCCGACCTGGTTTCGGTGCTGACCGCAGCGACCATCGCCGGCTACCAGCTCGACGCTCGGATGATCGCCACCGCCAAGCACTTTCCCGGACACGGCGACACGACTACCGACTCTCACACCGGGCTCCCGGTGATCACCCACAGCCTGACCGAGTGGGATCGGATTGACGCGCCGCCGTTCCGGGCCGCGATCGCGGTCGGCGTCGAGTCGATCATGACCGGCCACCTCGTGGTGCCGTCGCTGGATGACAGCGGGGATCCCGCCACGTTGTCCCGCCGGATCGTCACCGGTCAGCTGCGCGACAAGCTGGGATTCGACGGCGTGATCGTCACCGACGGGCTGGAGATGGCCGGTGTCCGACAGACGTACGACGACGGCGAGGTGACGGTCCGCGCGTTGGAGGCCGGGGCGGACCAACTGCTGCTGCCGGCCGACCCGCCGGCGGCCTATCGCGCGGTCCACGCCGCCGCGGCCAGTGGCCGGCTGAGCGAACCGCGCATCGACGCCAGTGTCCAGCGGATCCTGCGGATGAAGTCCACCCAGGGCGTGCTCGAGCGACCGACCGTCCAGCTGTCGCGGATCGACACCTCGGTGGGCACCGATCAGCATCAGCGGACGGCGGCGAAGATCGCGGACAAGACGATGACCCTGCTGCGGAACGAGAATCGCTCGCTGCCAGTCGAGATCGCCGGCCGCCGAGTCTTCGTCACCGGTTGCGGGCTGTCCGCGGGTCGGAGATTGGCCGCGGAACTGACCGCGCGGGGTGCGACGGCGACCGCGCGGTCGACCGGCAGCACCCCCACCCCGGCCGAACGGTCCGCCGCGATCGATACCGCGCGGACCAACGACCTCACCGTGGTGCTGACCGACAGCGTGGCCGCTGGAGGCCCCCAGCAACACCTCCTCCATCAGCTGTACGCCAGCGGGCTCGACGTCGTGACCGCCGGGCTGGGCACTCCGTACGATCTCATCCATCTACCCGAGGCTCCGAACTTCATCGCCACCTACTGCGCCGCCCCAGTCTCTGTCGGCGCGTTGGCCCGGTTGATCACGGGCGAGATCGCCCCGTCGGGGAAGCTGCCGGTCGATATCCTCAGCGCCGACGACCCCGATCAGGTGTTGTATGGGTTCGGGTACGGGTTGTCCTGGTAGCCGAACTCGGTCGATTGCCGCATCCTGCGGTCCTACTTGGGCCGACTTGGGATCCCCAACTTTCCAGCAGCGGTGAGATCAGGGCCGAAAGGGTTGCGGGAACTCCGCGCGAACCCATAGGGTTGAAATAACACGGGCCGCGTATCATCCCCTGTCGGGATGCACGTCGGGCGGTTCGGTCAGGCTGCAGGAGCGGTGAATGAACCAGTCGGCCCTGCTCAGGGCCCAACAGAGCTATCGGCACGAGGCCTTCCTGTGGCGCACGCCCGCCGACTTCACCGACATGATGGTGCCGTTCGTCGAGGAAGGGCTGGCGGCCGACGAGCCGGTGATGGTGGCCCTCACGGCCGAGCACACGCAGTGGCTGCACGAGAGTCTCAGCGACTCGGCGGTGCGGCAAGTGGAGTTCGTCGACATGGCTCGACTCGGCCATAACCCGGCCCGGATCATCCCGGCCTGGCGTGATTTCGTCAGCACTCGGTCGGATTCGCGGCAGCCGGTCCGCGGCATCGGGGAGCCAATCTGGCCGGGCCGGCACGCGGAGGAACTGCTGGAGTGCCAGCTGCATGAGGCGTTGCTGAATCTTGCTATCGACCCGGCCACTCCGTTGTGGCTGGTCTGTCCCTACCACGCCGGGACGCTCAGTGCGGAGGTGCTGCACGAGGCGCAACGAAGCCATCCAGTCATCGTGGAGGCGGGGTCGCACCGCGGCAGCGCGCACTACGGGGGCCGCTCCCATGTCGACGCGCTGTTCGGAGCCGGTCTGAGTGCCCCCCTCGGGACGCCACGGGCGAGCACGTACACCGAGACCTCGGTGCGCCGGCTGGTCGCCTACGTCCGGCTCGAGTTGCACGTCGCCGGGCTGCCCGCCGACCAGGCCGGCGAACTGGCGGCCGCAACCCGGATACTGGCGCTCGGCAGCCTGCGCCGCGGCTCGTCGGAGGTCTCGATCCGCATCTGGGAAGACCCCGACGCCGTGATCTGCGAGGTTACCGACGACATGCCCATGCGTGACCCGCTCCACGGGCGCACCCTGCCCAAAGATGAGCACGAAGGTCTGTGGCACGTCAACCAGGTCTGCGATCTGGTCCAGCTACGATCCACCGAGGACGGAACGACGGTACGGATTCTCACCTGGAAGCCACGCCACTGACCCACCCGTAGTCATCTCCGGATGTTCGTCGGCGTCCGCGCCGGGCAGACCCTCTCGGCCCAACTGGTCGCCGCTGTCCGGCAGCACATCGTTCGGATTCGGGCAGACTGTCAGCGTCGCCTGCAACAGAACGGACGGGACCTAGGTCCCGCCGGTCAGGTCACAACAGTGACCACGATGGCGACGGTCGCCGCGGTCAGACCGGCGACCTGGACCCGAGTCCAGCGCTCGCCGAGCACGATCCGAGCCAGTACCACGGTGCCGGCCGGATACAGCGCGGTGATGACCGCCACCAGGGCCAGCTGCCCGTGGCCGGTGGCTCCCAGGAAGACGAGGTTCCCGGCAGCGGCGGCTATCCCGGCCACGGCCATCGGCGCCAGCGCGGCTCGAACCTGACCGCGGTGGCGGGGTCGCGCCCTCCAGCCGAACGGTGCGACCAGGAGCAACGACACCAGCTGACCGGGGAGGAGCGGCCAGGCCCCACTGCCGGTGCCGGCTTGATCCAATGCGACGAACAACAGCGCGAACCCGGCTCCGGCCACCGACCCCCACCCCAGCGCGACACCTGCTCCGGCGTTGCCCCGCAGGCCCAGATCGCGGTCGCCCGGCGCGGGATCTGCTTGACCGCGGGAGACGAGGGCGATTGCGATGACGGCGACGACGATGCCCGCACTGGCCGCGGCGGAGAGCCGTTCCCCGAGCAACAGCCCGACACCGACGGGCAGCACGGCGGTCAAAACCGCCGAGACAGGTGCGACCACGCTCATCCGGGCCACCGACAGACCGTGGTAAAGACCTAGGGTGCCGACCGCGGTTCCGACGCCGCTGAGCGCGCCCCAGGCCAGAGCCGGCGTCGTCAGACCGGCACCGGGAACGATCAGCACCGCGATTCCGGCCGCGGCGACTCCCACTGCCTGTACGAATACCGCGACTGGCCCGGCGGCCAGCCGGCGACTGGCCAGACCGGCGGCGAAGTCACTACCGCCGAAGACGATGGCGGCAATCAGCGCCAACAGCACACCCACCGCTCACACCCTCTCTCCTCCTACGGCCACGTAGCTGACATTCGCACGGCTGGCGAGCAGGCGTTCGGCGTACGCCGACTTGCCGGACCGGACGGCCCCCGGGTGATCAGCACCCGACGACTCACCCTTCCCCCGGCGGGCGGTCGTCCGGGGGCGGTGATGTCGTCACGGATACCACTGTGGCCTACGGCTCCCGCCACGCGTCGTTCGATGGCCGTCCAGGAGCGCCGAGCGGGTTCGACGATCGCCCTGTCGCGGCGGGACCAACGCCTCTGGCCGTTCGTGTTGGGGTGCGGCAGCGTGGTGATCGGAGGTAGTTTCGATGCGGAAATCGGCCATCGTAAAACTGTTCATAGGTAGCCTTCTTGGCCTCGGTGCCGCCTTGGTGCTCTTCTTAGTCGCCGGAGGTCTTGCCCTTGCGAACGGGGTGTTGGTGATGGATGGGCCCGATGTCGTCGGGCTCCAGCCCAGCGCCTTAGGGGGCACCATGATCGCCTTGGCGGCCATCGCCGTGCTCGCCATGGCGGCTGCGGGCATCGTGCAGTTCGTGGCCTGGGTTGCTGCGGTGTTCAGTACCGCGCAGTTCCAGGACAAGACATGGTTCGTCGTACTATTGGTGCTGGGCTTGGTCAGCCTGGGCTTTCCCGCGATGATCGCCTACGTCATCGCCGGTCCGGATGGAACTGCGCCCCCGACTCCGCAAGCCGTGCGAGACACGGCCTCGGCCAGTGTTCCGTCGGCCAGCGTGCCCCGGTGACCGTGGTCGCCTTTCGACACCTGTGTCGACGTCATCTAGGACGGACAAGCGACGTGATCACCTTGATCGCAGGTCGATGATGTCGGCCGGGTCAGCCGCTAGGTGCGGAGCCAGCCGCCAGTGGGTGGGCCGGCACCGCTTCCTCGCCTTCGTTGTTCTCGCCTATGGCATCTCGTGGAGCTTGTGGCTGGTAGCCGCAAACGGCGGCGGTCAGGTTCCGTTCCTGCTCGGGGCTTTGGGCCCGATGGCTGCCGCCGCCATCGTCACGGTCTGGAGTGGGCAGTCCCTGGTGACGTGGATCCGTCCGCTGTGGCGCTGGCGGGTGCCGGTGCGATGGTGGATCTACGCCCTGGGATTACCAGCACTGCTGTATGCGGTCGTGACGTTGATCTTGCAAATCATCGGTTCACCAGTGGACTGGTCGCTTTCGCTCGACCGGCTGCCGTCGTACCTCAGCACCTTCGTCTTCGTTCTGTTCCTGGGCGGGGGGCTGGAGGAGCCAGGCTGGCGCGGATTCGGGCTCCCGGTGCTGCAAGAGCGGCACTCACCGCTGCTCGCCACCGTCGTCCTGGGCCTTGTGTGGGGAGTGTGGCACATTCCCGTGTACGGTCTCTTGGGGTTCGTCGTTCCGTGGATTCTGGCCTTTTTCTACACGGTGCTGTGGAACGCCACCGGCAGCCTCTTGCTGTGCATCCTGCTGCACGCCAGTTTCACCCCAGCGCAGGACAACCTCATCCTGCTGCCGCAGGAGCAGGCATACACGACCGCGCTGGACAACCCGGACTGGGCCATCCTAGCCACCTACCTCCTCGCGGCGTTGATCATCGTGGCGCTCACCCACGGCCGGCTGGGCCTCCGGGGCAGTGGTGGCCGGCTAGTCCAACCGGCGAGCAGAGGCGACCGACCGCACCGGGTCCGAGGTGATGATGACCCCCATCGGCACGGGTGCCAGCCAGAGGCGGCACGAAGCGACGGCATATCCATGGGCGGCACCGCGGGGTCTGGCCGCTCGGCTGCCTCTGACGTCAGGGATCTGCCGGAGTCGAAGCACAGGTGGAAAGGAGAGGATCTCTCGTGAAGGCCCTCGTGGTGTACGAGTCGATGTTCGGCAACACCGAGCAAGTCGCCCGGGCGGTTGCGGCTGGCCTGCGGGAGGTGCTTGAGGTGACGGTGCGGGAGGTGAGTGACACGCCGATCGGGGCAGTTCAGGATGTGGATTTGGTTGTGGCCGGTGGCCCCACCCATGCTTCTCGATGAGCCGGCCGAGCACCCGCCACGATGCCATCAGCCGAGGCGCTGACGCGGCGGTGCAGGACGTCGGCCTACGCGAATGGATGGCAGCTCTGCCCAAACGACGCCAAAGATCGGAGCTGGCCACCTTCGACACCAAGGTCGCCAGCATGCGTCACCTGCCCGGTTCCGCAGCGAGGGGCGCGGCGAAGGTCGGACGTCGACACGGCTACGAGTTGGCAGAACCAGCCGAGTCCTTCTACGTCGACGACATCGAAGGCCCGCTGGTCGACGGCGAGCTTGACCGGGCCAGGGCGTGGGGGTGGCAGCTGGCTGCGTTGCTTACCGGCCAGGCGTCTCAGCCGTAGGTCCAACCCCCGTACGGCTGGCCGGAGGCCCTGTCGACGAGTCATGCTCACCGGCTGCAACTTCATAGACAGGTGATCGTTACGCAGACTCTGCTCATGGCCTGGAGCCGGAGAACGCCAGCAGACAGCGGAGCACAGGTCGGTCAGGTACCGGCATCGCGCGGGGGGCGAGCGGTGGGTTGGCGTGTCAAACGTTGAGGACCGTGTCCCGTGCGCGAGCACCTCGCCGTCTCCGACAAGCTGGAGTGAACGAATGGCCGTCGGACTATCGCATGACCGCTTTCTTGGAAGTCATCGTGTACCGGACAGATAAGCGGACGGCGTGGACGCCGATCGAACGTGTGACAGCGATGGATCTCACCGTGCTGGCCAGCGACCGTGGCTCGATGCCGATGAACATCTGTGCGATGCTGGAGTTCGAGCCGACCCACGGTCCGTCGTTGGCCGAAGTGCACCAGCTTCTGACCGAACGGCTGACCGCGATTCCTCGGCTGCGTCAAAGATTGCACCGGACGCGGCCCGGCGGTGCACGTCACCGCCGGCCACTGTGCATGCCACTCTGGTCACCGACTCCGCAGGTCGCGGGATGGCTTTCGTCCTGGTGCTTCATCAGGTGCTGGCTGAGGGCCTAGGAGGATTGGCGGTCCTGGCGGCACTGCTGACCGAGATGAGCATCCAGCCCGGCTCGTGGTGTCGGTGCCGGTCTCCGGCCGACGGTCCACCAGGATCCAGCGGCTCGGCAAACAACGTCGGGATCAGCTTCAATGTGCTCTGCTACGCAGGCGTTCTCGGGGTCACGATCGTGACGGACCCCGAGATCGTCACCGAGCCCGCTCGACTCGCCGACACTCTGGCCGGCGTGTCCGCCAACCTCCTCCAGAGCTAATGGTGTCCAGCGGCCTTCCGGCGACCGGCCCTCTTGCTGAGGAGACGCCCATCTCGTTCAGGGCAGTTCAATGGACCCTCCAGAAATGCTGGAGCGGATACCTCCCAGACCGCCTCTTTCATGCAGGCTGAGGCCATGCGAGTGCTTGACTACAAGCTGCGACCGGACGACCAGAGCGAGCTGCTCATGCCGGTCGATGGACGTTTCAACCCTGATGAACTTCGAGACTGCCCCGAGCCTGTGCAGCGGTACCTGCTCCATTCGATTCAGCCCGGAACCAAGCGATACCAATCGATCCGCTTGGAAATGGTCGGCCAGATCAAGATCGGGCGCTGGCTCCCGTTTCGCGCACAAGAAGTGCTGTCCCCGCACCGCGGCTTCGTCTGGCGCGCCAGAGTCGCCGGATTGATGGTCGGCTCAGACCGGTACGTCGCCCGACGGGGCGCCATGGAGTGGAAACTGGCCAGCCTCCTTCCGATCCTGCGCGCCTGTGGGTCTGATCTGAGCCGTAGCGCCGCTGGACGCGCCGGCGGCGAGGCGATCTGGCTTCCCACCGCACTCCTGCCTCGCTTCGGTGTCACCTGGACGGCCGCCGCTGAGGAGTTCATCGAGGCCAGTTTCGATCTCGACCATCTGCCCATCAGCGTGCGGTACCAACTGCACTCCAACGGCGGTATCCGTTCCGTGTCCTTCGACCGGTGGGGCGACCCTGACCACAGCGGCACCTGGGCGTGGCTACCGTGCGGCGGCGAGGTCACCAGTGAGGCGTCCTTCGCTGGGCTGATCATTCCTTCCAGCGGTTCATTCGGCTGGCACTACGGAACCGACCGCTGGCCAGGCGGGGAGTTCTTCCGCTACCGCATCGTGGGACTTCATGGCGATTGAGGGTAGCGAGGGGTCAGCATCCCGTTCGGTTAGTGGATCGACCCGGCTGCCACCGGTCTGAGTCTCGCGAAACTCCGCCACGGTCGACCTTGGCCCCACGCCAGACCCGAGCCACCCACGCAACTCCGCCACGGCGGACTTTGGCCGCAAAATGGTGGTTGCGATGGATCTCGCTGCGTCGCGATGAGGCTGGCGCGATCAGCGGGCGCTGACCGCCCCTACGGTGACGGTGATGACCGCGGTGGTCGACGCCACCCATCCGTTCGTTGTCACCATCTCGGCCCACGCCGTGGCCGCGACCGCCCGCACCGCGACCCCGTTGCTGCGGCTGCGGCGCCCGGGGTGGCGGAATCACCCCGATGCCGCCGCTGAGCCTGGGTCGTCTCCGCCCCTGAGGCGGTGCTCGTCGGCTCCGCCAGCCGACGCCCCTTTCTGACTACCGGCCGGCAGCTCCTGCCGGACTTCCTGGCCTGGAGCGCCGACCGGGACGTCACGTACGGCTGGTCGACTTGTCTGAACTCGTGCTACCGAACCGCTGAGGGGTGGTCCGATCCCGCGGCCCGTACGCGTACGCCGACCCGCGCGCGCTAATGACTCGGCTGAACGCCGACCTCCTGGTCACCGAGGACTCCGGCGGCACGCACACCGCGGCCAAGCGCGTTGCCGCCCGCGGCCTCGGCCTCAACGTCATCGTGATCGCTCGACCGGCCGAGTCGACCTCGGCGGTAACCACGGCCGCGACGTGTTGAGCTGGCTGACTCAGCAACCTGCGCCGCCGACCCGGCTACCCGGTCAGCGTGGTGAACGGTAACTGCTGAATTCCTCGCTCCCGGCGCGCCTACTCCACTCGCAGCGCCCCCTCGACATCGACCGGACCGCCGTGCTGGTCGAACTCGGTCCGCACGTCGGTCAACATCGAGGGATCGGCGACCAGGTCGAGCGCGGTGGCCGCCAGCGATCTGGCGCTGGCGAGCATCATCTCGTCGGCCTTCGCCGACGTCGCGTACTGGGCGAACTCGGCGGTGTGCAACGACAGGCCCGCCGGGGCGATGGCGATCATCGGGTGGATGGACGGTACGACTTGGCTGACGTTGCCCATGTCGGTGGAGCCGGACCCGGCACTGTCGGGAGCTCGGCCGTAGATGGTATGGCCGCACCGGGTGAAGTGGCCCGCGAACCGGTCGGCCAGCACGTGGTTGGACCGCATCGGAAGACACGGCGGCGACAGATCCCAGTTGACCTCCAACTGCGCCCCCGTGGCCAGGGCCGCGCCGCGGAAGATCTGTTGCATCCGCCCCGACAGCTCACTCAGCCCCGTCATCGTGGGTGAGCGTAGGTAGTAGCACAACCCAGCCCGCTCGGGCACCACGTTGGGCCGCTCCGGATTGTCGATGAACACCCCATGCACTCGCTCCTGCGGCAGCAGGTGCTGGCGGAGCGACTGGACGCCGGTGTAGCCGAGCACCGCGGCGTCCAAGGCGTTGATGCCGAGGAACGGTGTCGCGGCGGCGTGGGCGGTGATGCCGCGATAGTGCGCGGCGACCTCCCGCAGACCGAGGTAGCTCGATGACGTGAACGACTCCCCGGCGAAAGGATGGACCATCATCGCGGCGTCCACCCCGGCCAAGGCGCCGGCGGTCATCATCAGCGCCTTGCCGGTGCCGTTCTCCTCCGCCGGAGTGCCGAGCAACACCAGCGTGCCCCCGAGCCGCTGCACTAGCGGGGCGGCAGTCAGGAACGCTCCGACCCCCGCGGCACAGATGACGTTGTGGCCGCACCCGTGCCCGATGTCGGGCAGTGCGTCGTACTCCGCCATGATCGCCACCGTCGGGCCGTCCCCGCCACTCACGCGAGCCTCTAACGCCGTGTCGAGCCCGTAGACGCCAACCGTGGCCTCATACCCTTGGCCGCGCAGCAACTCAGCGACCTTCGCCACCGATCGGACCTCCTCGAAGCCCAGTTCCGGCTCCGCGTACAACTGGTGGCTCAGACCGACCAACGCGGACGTTAGGCCCTGCGCCGTCGTATCCGCCTCGGCGAGGATCTGAGCCGAGACGCCTTCGTAGTGGCTTGGCCACGTGGGGGGTTCGCCGCCGAGCTCCGCCGTGGCGGCTCGCATCAACTCCTCCCCCGAGTGTCCCAGCCGGGGCGGGTCGGACGGGTCACGTACGGTCATGATTTCCTTATCGAGTCATCGGTGGCCGTAGATCCTTCGGGGCCTGAGGGAGTATTTTGCAACACCTCGCCCAGCCGGTCCTTGTCGCGGTACAGCAGTGCGCACAGCCACGACAGCAAGCCCAGCAGGAAGAAGAGGATGGCGGCCGGCACCCAGCCCCCGAACTCGACCTCCAACAGCTGGGCGAAGACGAGCATGAAACTGCCGACCACCCCGGCGATCTGATAGGCCAGCGACAGTCCGGACTGACGGACGCGGGCGGGGAACCAACCTGCGACCATGGTGCCAATCGTGGCGTAGGCCACCGAGCTGGCTAAGTTGCCCAACATCATGGCCCCGAAGACGCCGCCGAAACCGCCCTGGGTGAGGATCCAGAACATGGGGAAGGCGATCACCATGGGCAGGAACAGTCCGATCAAGGTCACCCGCCGGACACCGAACTTGTCACCCGCGACTGCCGAAACGATGACGATGATGATGGTGGCCACGCTGACCAGGTTGGTGGAGATGGAAATGATCCGCGGCTCCACGTTCAAGTTGTTTGCCGCGTAGGCGCTGACGTAGGTGAGAGAGATGTAGATGCAGCCGATCGTGGCCAAAAACGCCCCGGCAGCCTGCAGCACCAGGCCACTCTCCGTGCGGAACAACTCGATCAGTGGGCGGTCCTTCACGACCTCAGACCTGGTCTGCTCCTCTAGCCGGCGAGCCGCAACGAACTCCGGCGACTCATCGATGATGAGCCGCAAGATGATCCCGGCGACTCCGAACACCCCAGCCACGAAGAACGGGATCCGCCAACCGAAGGCAATGAACCACTCGCTGTCGCGGGCGATCAGGGTGATGATGGCGCTGGCCAGGAAGAGCCCCAGGCTGTTGCCGATCTGCGGGAACGAGCCGAAGACGGCTCGCCAGCGTGGCGGGGCGCTCTCTACCGCGTACGCCACGGCGCCGCCCCACTCTCCGCCGACGGCCACGGACTGCACAATGCGCAGCGTCAGCAAAATGGCGGGGGCGAACCAGCCGATGGAGCCGAAGCCGGGAACGAGTCCGATGGCGACGGTCGCGCTCGACATCAGCACCATGGACAAGATCAACGCTCGGCGCCGTCCGATGCTGTCGCCGATATGGCCGAAGATCAGCGCGCCCAGCGGGCGAGCGATGGCCGCGATCGCCAGCGTGGCGAAGGACGACAGTACTCCGGTCCCCGGCGACAGGGTGGGAAAGAACACGGTGGGGAACACCACGGCGGCGGCGAAGACGAAGATGGCGAAGTCGTACCACTCGATGGTGGTGCCGAGGACGGTGGCGCCGATGACCTTGGCGGGTGCGGTTCGCGCTGGCGGGATAGCGGTGCCGCCGCCGGTAGGTGTCGGCGGATCGGCGGCGGGTGAAGAGGGTGTGGGGGTCATGTCGACCTCGCGGACGCCGGTGCCTTCATAGACTTCTTTTCCGTTGGGGATGACGGTGTATCGAAGTGAAAACTCGGGCCAGGGGTGGAATGACCCCGTCTTAGGCTCTGCGCGGGGGACTATATCGGACGGTCGTGAGAACCTCTGCACGGGTGTCGGGTGCTGATGTCCAGGACTCCGCAGCCGGTCGTGGTCGGCCTCGACCTATGGTCGGTCGATGCGATGTCGAGAAGTGCGGCTGACAGCGGTGCCGGACCGAAGCGTCACGGCGGAAAACTTCGGCGTCTTCGACGCAGACGTAGCTGGGCCGGCCCGGGGACAGGTGCTGGTGGGACCTCGACGACTCGGACTGAACGCTGGCCTGGCTCATCGCCTGGGTGGCCGGGGAACGGCATACGGACCGGGAATCGGGGTGGGCGACGTTCCGGCGAGCGACGCCGTGGTAGAGGTGATCGAGTCCGACGACCCAGATTTCGAACCGGGAGGTCTCGCAGTCGGCCAGGTGCCGTGGCGCACTGTCGCCCTCGTCGACGCTGATCAACTCCGCAAGATCGAGATGCCGGCGACGATAGAGGAGCTCAACGCGCACCTCACCGTCCTCGGGCATGTCGGCTTCACCGCCTATACCGGCATGATCCACATGGGCAAGGTCCAACCCGACGATGTTGTCTACATTTCCGGAGCGGCGGGCGGGGTCGGCAGCTGCGCCGTCCAGTTTGCGAAGGCTATCGGGGCGACGGTGATCGGTGTCGCCGGTTCGGCGGAGAAGGTCGCGCTGCTGACCGACGTGCTCGGCGCCGATTGCGCTGTCAACAGACACGATGGGCCGGCGGTCGATCTGCTGCGCGCGGCGGCACCCGACGGAATCGACCTCTACTACGACAACGTCGGTGGGGAACAGCTCGAAGCTGCTCTCGATGTGCTCAAGTTTGGTGGACGGGCGATCATCTGCGGAGCCATATCGGACGGAGCCGGTTCCGGTGCCCCCGCCAACTACCGGAACCTCATCCGCGCCGAGCTCACCATGCGCGGTTTCACGGTCACAGCGCACGAGAACCTCCGCGGTCAATTCGAATCCGAGGTTCGGGGCTGGCTGCGAGCGGACCGGGTCCGCAGCATCCACACCCTCTTCGATGGCATCGAGCGGGTCCCCGAGGCGTTCGAGTCGTTGTTGACGGGCGGCAGCACCGGTCGGGTTATCGTCGCGATGCCGGGGTTCCAAGGAAACTGACCCGACGGGTGCGCTTGGTGCCTCAGGGCAATCTGGTTCGCGGACCTGTCCGATCGATTGGTGCTGACGGTGCGAGCCGGCAGTGCCGACGCGGCGGCCGCCGTCTTGACCGACCACGGTCTCGGGGGCAAAGCGCCCTCGGCGAGACTGGAGGCTTTGATCTCGCGGAGCGGGATCTTCCACTTGGCGTCGAACAACCAATGCATCCACCCAGCCGACTCGTAGGCCGCCGTACTCTCGTCGGTCTCCCACAGACCTACGGCCGGGGCGTGACGCGGTCGTTTAGGCGCCGGCGGTTCAGCAACCGCACGCTGTCGCACCGATTGCGGCCGCAACGTGGCGCCGGAGTAGCCGCCGGCCACGTTGAACAGCAGCGACCAGAGGCCGTCTCACGGCTGTCGGACAACCTGGCGTCACGACAAGGACGCGAGGCCCTGGGCCAACGAGAGCGATGCGCCGACGGCGGCGATGATGATGACCAGACGCATCCCGGTTCGGGGATCGATGTGGGGGGCTAACACGTTGCCACCCAGGAGCCCGATCCCCAAGGCGCCCGCCAGCACGAGCCAACCCGAAACGCTGAGGCTGGGGAGGGCCTGCTTCATGGTCAGGGCGGCGACCCCCAGAACGGCGAAGTAGACCTGCGCCGTCGCGGCGAAGCTGGAGTGCTTCCAGTCGGTGGCGATGGCGTAGATCACCAGACCGGGTCCACCGACGCCGGCCGTCACGTTCATGAAGCCAGAGGCCAGTCCGCCCGCGCCGGCGACCACCGGCGAGTTGGCCAGGGTCAGGTTTCGGGCGAGGACGATGATCGCCAGGCCGACCAGCACGATGATGCTGACCGCGATGGTCAGCACTGCCGTCGGCAACAGCCGGACCGCGACCGCGCCGGGTACGCAGCCGATCACCCCGGCAGGGATCAGGAAGCGGGCCCGGCGCCAGTCGACGTGGTGATGCACCTGAGTGAGATTCAGCAAGGCCGACACCGTGCCGCAGACATTGGCCAGGGCGAATCCCATCCCGGTGGCCCGCATCGTGGTTGCCCCGACCAGCACGGCGGCACCGAGGCCGGCGATCACCAGCCAGCTCATCGAAGGTCCACATCGGTGAGACTAGGACATGCCCGGGTCGACGAGGACGCCTCAGGCCAACGAGTCCACCCAGGCCCGATGCAGGGAGGCGTAGTGGCCGTCTCCGGCGTCGACCAGCTCGGCCGGTGAGCCGTCCTCGACAATCTGGCCGTGTTCGAGCACCAGCACCCGGTCGGCGATCTCCACGGTGGAGAGCCGGTGAGCGATGATCACCGCGGTCCGATCCGCGAGGATCGTCTTCAGCCCCTGCTGTACCAGCCGCTCACTGGGCACGTCCAGACTCGACGTCGCCTCGTCCAAGATCAACACCGCCGGGTCGGCCAGAAAAGCACGGGCGAACGCAACCAGCTGCCGCTGACCGGCCGACAACCGTGCGCCGCGTTTGCCGACGTCGGTGGCGTACCCATCGGGCAGTGCGGCGATGAAGTCGTGGGCCCCGACGGCCCGGGCGGCGTCCTCGATCTCGGTCTGGCTGGCGCCGGGCCAACCGAAGGCGATATTGGTGCCGATGGTGCCGTCGAACATGAAGTTCTCCTGGGTGACCATCACCACCGCGCGCCGGAGGTCGGCGTCGGTGAGCTGGCGCAGATCGACTCCGTCCAGCAGCACCTCCCCGGCGGTCGGGTCGTAGAACCGGGACATCAGCTTGGCGATAGTGGTCTTGCCGGCGCCGGTGGTGCCGACCATCGCCACCGTCTGTCCCGCGGGGATCGAAAGGTCCAGACCGGGCAGCACCGTCCGTTCCGGCACGTAGCCGAACCGGACCCCGTCGAAGCGGACCGTGCCGCGGGCATGCGGCAGGGGTACCGGGTGCTCGGGTTCGCGAACCGTCGGGTCCTCCTCCAGCACCCCGGACAGTTTCTCCAGCGCGGCCGAGGCGGACTGGAAAGTGTTGTAGAACTGGCTGATCTCCTGCATCGGCTCGAAGAACATCCGCAGGTAGAGCAGGAACGCGGCGAGCACACCGACCGTCATCTCACCCTGCATCACCCGATAGCCGCCGTAGAGCAGCACCACCCCAATAGTGATGTTGCCGACCAGCCGCACCCCGGGCGTGAAGATCGCGACCAGCCGGAACGCCGTCACGTTGGCGTCTTGGTACTGATGGGCGACACCGGAGAAGATCTCGGCGTTGCGCGGCTGCCGACGGTAGGCCTGCACGGCGCGGATCCCGGTCATCGTCTCGACGAACTGGACGATCACCAGGGCCGAGCTCTCCCGAACCTTGCGATAGGCGAGCGCCGACGCCCGGGAGAACCAGCGCACCAACAACATCAGCATCGGGAAGCCGAGCAGGCAGATCGCCCCCAGCTCGAAGTCCAAGCTCAGCAGCAGTACGCCCACCCCGACCAGGGTCAAGGCGGCAGTCACCAGCCCGTCGAACCCTCCTGCCAGCAGCTCCATGATCGCGTCGATGTCATTGGTCAGACGGGAGACCACCCGACCGGTGGTGTAGCGGTCGTGGAACGTGACGTCGAGCTTCTGGAAATGGGCGAACAGCCGTCGTCGCAACTCCAGCAGCACCTCCTGGCCGACCCGGCCCGACTCGCGCAGGAAGACCATCCGGCTGACCGCCTGGACCGCCAGGGCTCCGAGCATGATCCCGATCGTCTGGAAGAGCGCCTGCCCGCTGCCGCCGGCCATTAAGGGCGGGATGCCGAGGTCGATGCCCCGCTGAACCAGCCAGGGGATGGACAGCCGGGCCCCGTTCTCCACCACGACCACCACGACCAGCAGCCACACCAGTCGCAGATGCGAGCGGAGCAGGTCACCGAGCAGCGCGCGGCTGCGCCGCTTCAGGAAGCCGGTCGCCCGCTCGGAGAGGTCGTCGTTGTGTTCGGCGGCGACTCCACGCCACTCCTCCACACCGCGGTGCTCGGCGTCGCGTCGATCCTGCTCGATGTCGCCTTGCCGTCGATTGATGCGCCTGGCGGGACGGTTCAGCACACTCACGCGGATATCTCCTCGACGTACTCGGTCTCCGCGTACTCAGGCTCCTGCGCGTACGCGGGCTGGACAGACCCCGTCTCGGCGTACTCCGCGGACAGCAGGTCGCGATACTCGGGCACACTGGCCAGCAACTCGGCGTGGGTGCCCACGTGGGTGACAGTGCCGCCGGACAGCATCGCCACCCGGTCGGCCAGGAGCACGGTCGAGGCGCGGTGGGCCACGACCAGCCCGGTGACTCCGGTTAGCACCCTGGTCAACGCCGCCTCGACCAGCGCCTCGGTGTGGATGTCTAGAGCGGATAGGGTGTCGTCCAGCACTAGCACCCGCGGCCGGGACAGCACCGCTCGGGCCAGCGCCAGCCGCTGCCGCTGTCCCCCGGACAGACTCATCCCCTGTTCGCCGATCCGGGTGTCCAGACCCCAGGGCAGGTCGTAGACGAACTGCGCCTGAGCCACCTCGACCGCTTCGGCGATGTCGGTCTCGCTCGCGTCGGGACGCCCCAGGGTGAGGTTCTCCCGAGCCGACATCGAGAACAGGGTGGGATCCTCGAAGGCGGTGGCCACCACGGTCCGGAGCTGGTCCAGGGTCAGGTCCCGGACGTCGGTGCCGTCGATGGTGACCGACCCGGCCGTCACGTCGTACAGCCGGGGGACGAGCTGGGTCAAGATGGTCTTGCCGGACCCCGTGGCGCCCACCACCGCGACCGTCTCCCCCGGCTCGATCTCCAGGTCGATGCCGTGTAGCACGTCGTCGGCGGAGTCGGGATAGCGGAAGGCCACGTCGTCGAACCGGACCCGTCCCTGGACCTGCTCCAGCTGCTCGGTCCCGTCGAGGATGTCGACCTCGGCGTCCAAAATCTCGATGATCCGGTCGGCGGCGGTGAACGACTCCTGAGCCATGGCCAACAAGAAACCAAGTGCCGCGACCGGCCAGACCAGCGAGAGCATCAAGGTGATGAAGGCGACCAGTGTGCCCAGCGTCAGCCGGCCCTGACTGGCCGCGACGGCCCCGAGCCCAAGGACGATGATCAACGTTGCGCTGGGGATCACCTCCAGGAACGTCCAGAAGCGGGCGCTGAGCCGAACTCGCTCCATCGAGGTCTGATAGAGCCGCCGACTCCGAGCGTCGAAGGTGTCGAACATGTGGCCGGCCCGGCCAAACGACTTGATCACCCGCAGGCCGTACGCGCCCTCCTCCACCGTGGAGGCGACGTCTCCCACCTGGTCTTGGACCTTGCGCGACAACCGGGTGTAGGCCCGCTCGTTACGTAGACACATCCAGCTGATCGGCACCACTGAGGCCAGCACGACCAGCCCCAGCGGCCAGTACATCCGAATCAGCAGCGCGGTCACCACCACGATCTGCAGCACGTTCATCACGATGAACAGCGCGCCGAATCCGAGAAACCGGCGGATGGTCGCGAGGTCGTTCATGATCCGACTCAGCAACTGACCACTTTGCCATCGGGAGTGGAAGGCCATCGGCAGGCGCTGCAACTTGTCGTAGAGATCCAGTCGAATGCCCGTCTCCACGCCATTGGTGCCCTTGGCCACGATCCAGCGGCGAAGGAACATCAGCACTGCCTCAGCTACACCTAGACCGGTGGCCAGCAGCCCCAGCGCGATCAGCCCGCGCACATCAGAGTCCGCGATCGGTCCGTCGATGACGGCCTTGGTCACCAGCGGCACGACGATCGTGGCACCGATCCCTAGTCCGGCGAAGATCGCCATCACGATGAAGCGGGACCGGTAGGGGACTAGATAGCCGCGCAGCCGCCACATCGAGGTGGACGAGCGCCGCTTCGCCATAGTCGAAAACTCCTTCGCGCGGTTTGCAGGTCGGAA
Source organism: Microlunatus sp. (assembly GCA_030452945.1). Classification (GTDB taxonomy): domain Bacteria; phylum Actinomycetota; class Actinomycetes; order Propionibacteriales; family Propionibacteriaceae; genus Microlunatus. The sequence continues at coordinate 19,957 of JAKDLH010000022.1, forward strand.
CCGGACCGATCCCAGCAGCCGACTCCGCCGTTCCATAGACCAACAGCAGCCACCGACAACCAACCGGTATTCCGCTGGTGATGACACCGCGGCCGCCTCACCCACAGTACTTAGTTAGCAAGGCTAAAATCGAGCCGATTCCGCTCGCGGCCCTGGAAGTGACCGGGGGCGAACCACCCGGCGTCAGCCGACCTCACTACGATGCTGGCAACGCATCATTAGGAGGAGAACGTGCCGCAGCAGGTCCAGGGAGTCATCTCGCGTGCCAAGGACGCACCGGTCGAGCTGGTGACCGTCAATGTGCCCGACCCCGGCCCCGGTGAGGCGGTGGTCGACATCCAAGCCTGCGGTGTCTGCCACACCGATCTCCTCTACATCCAGGGCGGCGTCGGAGACGACTATCCCTACCTGCTCGGCCATGAAGCCGCGGGCGTGGTCGAGGCCGTCGGCGAAGGCGTCCAGGATTTAGAGCCCGGCGACTACGTCATCCTCAACTGGCGTGCGGTGTGCGGCACCTGTCGGGCGTGCAAACGAGGTCGCCCGTGGTACTGCTTCAGCACCCACAACGCGACCCAGAAGATGACCCTGGAGGACGGCACCGAGCTCATTCCCGCGCTCGGCATCGGCGCCTTCATCGACAAGACCCTGGTGGCGGCCGGTCAGTGCACCAAGGTCGACTCCGCGGCCTCCCCGGAGGTCGCTGGGCTGCTGGGCTGTGGGGTGATGGCCGGCATCGGCGCCGCCATCAACACCGGCGCGGTCGGGCGCGGTGACTCCGTGGCGGTGATCGGCTGCGGCGGAGTCGGAGCCGCGGCGATCGCCGGTGCTCGGCTGGCCGGCGCGGCAACGATCATCGCGGTAGACATCGACGACGGCAAGCTCACCACCGCCACGAAGCTTGGTGCGACCCACACCATCAACTCCAAGGACACTGACGCGGTCGAGGGCATCCAGGCGTTGACCGACGGCAACGGCGCCGATGTGGTGATCGACGCTGTCGGCCGACCGGAAACCTACCGGCAGGCCTTCTACGCCCGCGATCTGGCCGGCACTGTCGTCCTGGTCGGGGTACCCACCCCCGAGATGACCCTGGAGCTTCCGTTGCTCGACGTGTTCGGCCGCGGCGGGTCACTGAAGTCTTCCTGGTACGGCGACTGTCTACCCGAAAGGGATTTCCCCATGCTGATCGACCTCTATCTGCAGGGCCGACTGCCCTTGGACGCCTTCGTCACCGAGACCATCGGCATCGGCGACGTTGACGCCGCCTTCGAGAAGATGCACGGCGGCAACGTGCTGCGTTCGGTGGTGGTCCTGTGACCCCCGAGGCCCGGATCGATCACGCGGTCACCGCTGGCTCGTTCTCGCTGGACGGCCAGACCTTTGACGTCGAGAACAACGTCTGGGTGATCGGTGACGACACCGAGTGCGTCGTGATCGACGCACCGCATGACGTCGAAGCCATCCTCGAGGTGGTCGGCGATCGCCAGGTGGTGGCGGTGCTGTGCACCCACGCCCACGACGACCACGTACGGGTGGCGCCGGACCTCGCCCGCGCCGTCGAAGCGCCCGTGCTGCTGCATCCGGCCGACCTGCCGGTGTGGCGGCTCACCCACTCCGATCCACCGGATGGCGAACTCACCGACGGGCAGCAGATCCCCATCGCAGACATCTCCTTGGAGGTGATCCACACTCCCGGCCATGCTCCCGGGGCGGTCTGCTTCTACTCCCCCGATCTCGGTGTCGTCTTCACCGGCGACACCTTGTTCAACGGGGGTCCCGGCGCGACCGGGCGCTCGTTCAGCGACCACGACCTGATCGTGCACAGCATCACCGAGCGACTGATGGGCTTGCCCGACGACACGCAGGTGAAGACCGGTCACGGGGACGACACGAGCATCGGTGCCGAGAGAGACAACATCCGCTGAGGGATGAGCCGGCTGGCGGTGCCCCTCACGTGCGTTGAGTCTGTTGTCACTGCGGCGCGTACTGACGGGTGAGGAGACGGGTGACCGGGACGATCAAGGTGAAGGCGTTTGCTGTGCTGCTGGACGCCTCTCGAACCCGGCATGTCATCTACCTGAATCGCGATCCGACCAAGCATCCGGCCGAGTTCCACCGGCTGCTCGGAGGACACGTCGAGTTCGGAGAGCGCTCCGCCGATGCGGTCGTGCGGGAGATCGCGGAGGAACTCGGCGCTGAGCTCACCAACACGACTCTCCTCGGTGTCGTGGAGAACGTCTTCGAGTACGCTGGCCGGCCCGGGCATGAGGTGGTGTTCATCTACGGTGGCACCATCGCCGACGACGTGGTGCCTGCCGAGGGTGGCTGGTTCGACGACGACGGACCAATCCGGGTCGAGTGGCGGCGAATCGACACCAACACGAACATCCCGCTGTACCCCGAAGGCGCGCAGCAACTCATCGATGGCTGGGTCGGCTTCAGCCCGACGTCAGGTGGTCTTGGTGCCGCTGGCTAAGTAGACGGTGCTCGTTGCCTGACGTTGCTGCAGCGGGTTGGGAAAGGCGACGACCTCGGCGGACACCGTCGTGAACACCGCGCGCAGGACGTCCAGGTAGTCCTGGTCGGGCGGGTCGTTGGACCAAAGACCGAAGACGCCATCGGGGGTCAGCCGCGCGGCCAACCGACCGAGTCCGGATTCGGCGTAGAAGTCGGTGTTGCCGACCCCGAGTTGGTGGCGCGGCGAGTGGTCGATGTCAACCAGCACCGCGTCGAACCGCCGATCGGGGGCCTCGGGGTCGAAGCCGACCTCTTGGACCATCGCGAAGAAGTCGCCGAGCTCCAACCGGCACCGCGGGTCTGTGGTCAGCATCCGACCTAGAGGCACCAGCTCGCGCCGGTGCCAGCTGATCACCGGCGCGAGAGCTTCCACCACAACCAGCTGGCCGACCCGGTCGTCGGCCAGCACGGCGGCGGCCGTATAGCCCAGGCCGAGACCGCCGACCCCAACCTCCCAC
>JAKDLH010000254.1 GCA_030452945.1 Microlunatus sp.
ACCTCCTCCAGCGCCCGGTAGCGGGCCGTTCGGGCGGCTGCCTCGGGACCATCACCGCTCGGCCGCACCGCGACGGCGCGGACGGTGACGTCGTTGAAGCCGAGCTCGGTCAGCGTCGACGCAGCCGCGGTTGCCTGATCGGTCGAGGACGGTTGCAGACCGTGGTCGACCACTGCGGCCGCCACCGGCAGCTTCCGGCGTCGGCCGACGTGCACCGTGGCCTGGGCCAGCGCCAACGAGTCCGGTCCACCCGAGCAGGCGACCAGCAACTGCCGGTCGCCGGCTCGCACGGAGCCTTCGATCGCCTGCACCAGCGCCAGCGTCGCCGGCCCGAGGGCCCGTTGCGCCATGCGGTCAGCCGGTGGGCTCGTTCGGAGTCGAGCCGTCCTCGCCGGTGGTGATCGCCTCGGCCGACGTGTCGGAGTCCATTCGGGCCAACCACAGCTTCGGGTCGGCGATCTCGGCCTTGGTCGGCAGGGTCTCGGGTGAGGTCCAGACCCGGTTGAGGCCATCCATCCCGCCGGCGGTGATCACCGCCTTGCAGAAGGCGGCGCCGTCGCGGTACTGCCGCATCTTGGCGTCCAGGCCGAGCAGCCGGCGGACGATTTTGTCGAAACCCTGACCCTGCCGCCGGACGTCGAAACGGCGGCGAATCTCGGCGATGCTGCCGATCACCTCGGGACCGACCCCGTCCATCACCACGTCCGCGTGGCCTTCGAGCAGCGACATCACGGCGGTGATCCGGTCCACGATCTCCCGTTGAGCCGGGGTCTGGACGAGGTCGATGATCGAGATCTCAATGTCACCCCGCACCGACTCCGAGACCCGCTTCACCGCCTCCCGCAGCATCTGGGCCAGGGCGGCGCCGTCGATGTCGGCCGTGGCGACCAACTCGGCGATCTGGGCATTGAGGTGCCCGCGCAGCCACGGCACGGCGGTGAACTGGACCCGGTGGGTCTCCTCGTGCAGGCAGACCCAGAGGCGGAAATCGCTCGGGATCAGGTCGAGTTCGCGCTCCACCGCGACGATGTTGGGCGCTACCAGCAGCAACCGGCCGCCGGGCGGCAGTTCATCGATCGCCGGCTCCGCCGGAGGCTCATCGATCGCCGACCCCGCCGGGGGCGCGGTCGAGGCCGGATCCGCTGTGGTCGCGTCGGCGGGCGGCGTGGCGTGCTGGCTCGCCTCGGGATAGAAGGGATCGAACTGGCCGAGCACCTTGGGCGCGAGATAGCTGAGCAGAGCCCCGACCTCGACCCCCGTGATCCGCGCGCCGATGCTGATCAAGGCCGGATTCTGATCCTTGGTCCGCTCCGCGGTCTTGGCGGTCAGCGGCGCCAGCACCTGACGGAACCCGTCGATGTTCGCCTCGATCCACCGGGGCCGGTCAATGATCAGCACCGGGGCGGTGCCGCTCGCGGCGGTCAGACCGGTGACCTGCTGGACGTACTCCTCGGCCCGTACGGCGCAGGTGCGCAGGTCGGCCACCGCCGCTGCGGCGCCCTCGCGGGAGATGTCGGGACCGGGCTTGACCAGTCTGCTGGCCGTGCTGAGGGCGACGGTCCAGTCGACCATGGACGTTGACATGGTCCGACCCTATGCGCTGGCGGTGCCGTACGTCCGACGTCAGCGCGAGTGGTCGCTCCGGTGACCACCCGCCCATGCTGACAACTCGGCAGGCTGCGTCAGTTCCGGCAGCCGCAAGAGGCGACCGCCGCGGTCACCTCATCCAGCCAGGTCTGCGCCGCGTACGCGTTGGGCGAGCCGTTGACGATGAAGGCGTACACCACCAGGGTGCCGTCGACCGTCCGGACGAAGCCGGCCAGGGAGTACACCCGCCGCAACGTGCCGGTCTTGCCCCGCACCAGGCCCCGGGCCGAGGTGGTGTCGTCGGTGCCGAAACGGTATCTGAGACTTCCCTCCACGCCGGCTACCGGGAGTCCGGTGATCAATGCGCGCAGCTCGGGGTGGGACTTCTCGGCGGCCAGTTGCAGCACCCGGGCCAGCGTGTCGGCCCCGATCCGGTTGTCGCGGGACAGACCGCTGCCGTCGCGGACCACGGTGTCGTCGTGCCAGGCCCCGAGTTCGGTGAGCGTCTCCTTCAACTGCTTGCGGGCCTGGGAGATCGAGCCGTCCCGGCCGGCCGCCACGGCGACCTGTCGGAACAAGACCTCGGCGCCGTCGTTGTCGCTGGCCATCAAAACCCGCTCGACGATCCGCTCCAGCGACATGGAACGAACCGACGCGATCGCCTCGTCCGTGGCCGCCGCCTCATCGGCTTTGATCGCGGTCACCTTGATCCCCCGCTTGCGGAGGGCTTGGGCGAAGACTTTGGCGGCCTGACCGGACGGGTCGCTGGTCCGGGGTCCGGGCGAGTACCCCGCGAGCCGGCCCTCGTCCACCCACAACGCCGAGGTGCGGGTGACCTGGTCGCCGTACCCGGACGGCCAGCTCGGATTCCAGGCCGGACCGGTGAACAGCGAGTCGTCGTAGCCCAGGCGGACCGAGGTCTGCTTGCTCTTCTTCAACGCGGCGGCGGTCTGCGCGGCCAGCCCGCCGAGCGAGGCGCGGGCGGGGTAGGTCGATTTAGAGGACTTCTTGGCCAGGTACGGGTCGCCGCCGCCGACCAGGATGATCTGCTTCTCGGCGCCACTGACGACCTTCGTGGTGAACCGGTGCTGTGGGCCGAGTTCGGTCAGCGCGGCCGCCGACGTCAGCAGCTTGGTGACCGAGGCCGGGATCTCGGCCGAACCGGCGCGATGTTCGAACACGACCTTGCCGATCCCCACGTCTACCACGGTGCCCGTGTAGTGGCCGCCTACACCCTTGGAGCTGACGGCCTTGATCCGGTCGGCGACGGTGGCCGCTGCCGGTTTGGGTCCCGGTGGCGCGGGGAACAGGACCGGCCTCGGCAGCTCCGTCGATGTGTCGGCCGGCGGCGTATCGGTCGATGAGGTGGCAGGTGGTGCCGTGCCGACCGTTCGCGTACTCGGCGACGAGGGGGCACCGTCAGCCGGTGCGGAGGCGGTTCGGGGTGCGGTGGCGGCCGTGGTCGCCGACGGCCCAGGTTCGCTGGTCGCTGGGGGGAAGCCGACCAGGCGCCCGAAGGTTCCGCTGATCAGGCCCAGCGTGATCGCCGAGACCACCACCAGCGCGGCCACGGCGATCGCCAGCCGCTTGAGACTCACCGTCGTCCACACCTCTTCTCACCCGTTAGGCTCCAACAGGCCGTCAAACCACCGACCCCGTGGCCGCAAGACGGTACGCCGAGTCGCCTGGGGTACCACGATCTTAAGGAGCCTCGATGACCTCGCCCAGCACCGGAGACCAAGCGCGCGAGTTGAGCGGGCTGACGTTCGACGTCACGATCGAGATCCCCAAGGGCGGCAAGAACAAGTACGAGGTCGACCACCACTCCGGTCGGATCCGGCTGGACCGGACCCTGTTCACCGCCACCGCCTACCCCGCCGACTACGGATTCATCGAGGACACCCTCGGCCAGGACGGCGATCCACTCGATGCCCTGGTGCTGGTCTCTGAGCCCACCTTTCCCGGCTGCCTGATCCAGTGCCGCGCCATCGGAATGTTCCGGATGCGCGACGAGGCCGGCGGCGACGACAAGGTGCTGTGCGTACCGGCCTCAGACCTCCGGCGTGACCACCTGCGCAATCTCACCGACGTACGCGATTACCTGCTGCTGGAGATCGAACACTTCTTCACCGTCTACAAGGACCTGGAGCCGGGCAAATCGGTCGAGGGCGCCACCTGGGTGGGCTCCGACGAAGCCGAAGCCGAGGTTCACGCCAGCTTCCAGCGGGCCAAAGAACACAACTACTGATCAGTCGGTAGTCGGCGAGGGCTGGCTGCTACTCGCCGTTCAGGTCCCGCAAGGCCTGGCGTCGTCTGTTCCGAGCGACCGCGAGCCAGCCGAGCCCGGCCACCAGCAGTGCGGATGCGATGAGCAGCACCAAGGGGTTGCGATCCGGCGGGAGCACCGAGTCCTCCGGATCGGCCGCGGTCGGCACAGGCCCCTCCGAGGACGCAGCGCCGGCGGTGAAGGCCGTGGTCTGAGCCCACCCCACCAGGGTCCCGTCGCGGGCCTGCAGACTGACCCGGGAGCCGGCGGCGCCCGCCACCGAGAAGGTGGCGAGGTCAAAGGTCACCGACCGGTCTGCGTCCACTTGCAACCACGCCGTCGGGTGCGTCTGTGGGTTTGAGGCCTGCTCGTTGTCGAAGGCGTACGGGAAAACCCAGTCCCCCGGCGCCAGGTCCGGGACGACCACTCGCACCGTCGACCCGCTCTGCGCGACCGTCACCGCGCGTCCCTTGTCTCCTACCAAGGCGACGCGGGGGTCGACCGGCGGAGGCGTCTCGGCCGGTTCGGGCAAGATGCCGGCGTTGTTGCCGGGTGCGACCACGAATTCTCGGGTCGGTACGGACCGGCGGGCGTCACCGGCGCGGAGCGACCCGGTCAGCAGTTGCAGCCGGTGGGATCCGTCGGTGAAGCCCGGGTCGGTCTCGTGCCGGTCGGGCAGTCGGATCGTGGTGTCGAACGTCCCGTCCTCGCGCGCCTTCACGACCTGCCAGAATCTGGAGTCGGCGTGCACGGTGTCATCGAGCCGGGCAAGTTTTCCGTCGTCGATCTGCACGCCGATCGTCGAGCCGCCACCCTCGGGGTGGCAAAAACCCTGACCGGTGAGGGTCAGCACACTGCCGAGATCAGCGGCGGGAACGTCTCGAATGCTCTTCGCCGCCGACACGGTGGTCTCGACCGCCGAGCCGCACGACGATTTGCTGGCGCTGCTGGACGGCTTCGTCGGCGCGGTCGGGCTTTCCACGGTCCCCGGTGCTGGTTCGGAGGTCGCCGGATCTGGGTGTTCACCCGACGTCTTCGCGTTTTTGTCGGGGGCGGTCTCGGCGGATCCCGCCCGGGCCGTCACCGATCCCGACGCCTCCGGTTTGGGCGACGCCGACGCGGTCGGGGTGGCCGACGCGGCGGGAGTAGCCGACGCTGTCGGTTCCGCTGCGGAGCTGGCCGGCGGCGTAATCGTCGGTCCAGCGGTCGCCGAGGGTTTCTTCGGGCTGTGCTTCTCCGTCTTGGGCTGGGGCTTCTCCGTCTTGTGCTGGGGC